>CAYTVP010000005.1:2905-32679 GCA_964441675.1 uncultured Solibacteraceae bacterium
TGGTCTCGGCGAGGCCCGCCCGTCTTCAGAGCCTCGCTCGCGGAGGAAATGTGAAGGCAATCCGCGCCCTGAAGCTGGCGGAAGATCCCGGCCGCTTCGGCTTCGGGACAAAAATCGGCGTAGCAAACGGCCATGCCATGATCCGACAGGCGGCCGCCGGCCGCATGAAAATCATCGTGACGCCTGGCCAGCGCACTCAGAAGATCATCGAGCGTATTGATCGAAACTCCTGCCGTTTCGCCCAGTCTGTCGAGCCATGGACCATAAATTTCCGGTTGGTCGACATTCAACGCCTTATCCGGGCGGAACGCCGGAAAGACCCTGGTTTCGAGGGGCGACCCGGCGATTTGTTTGTGCCAGTCCAACGTTTCCGCTGGGTCGTCGGTAGAGCAGGCAGCCCGAACGTCGAACTTCTTCAAAATGCCCCAGACCTTCAAGCTCTCGCCGGACAACTGTTCGTTTGCGCGGTTCCAGATTGACTCGGCGGTGGATTCGTCGAGAAACTCATCGATGCCGAAATAGCGTTTCAGTTCAAGATGTGTCCAATGATAGAGCGGGTTCCGCAGCGTTGCCGGAACGGTACGGGCGAACGCCAGAAACTTCTCGTAAGGAGGCGCTCCGCCAGTACAGAACTCTTCCGAAATCCCATTGGCCCGCATCGCACGCCACTTGTAGTGGTCGCCTTCGAGCCAAATTTCGAACAGGTTGCGAAACTGTCGATTCTCCGCAATATCCTTAGGCGGAAGGTGCGAATGGTAATCGAGGATCGGCTGCCGTTCGGCATACTCGTGGTAGAGACGCCGGGCAGAAGAGGAACTGAGAAGAAAATCTTCGTGAATGAAAGACATGCGCGAAGCCGCATTATAGCGGCATGCGCTTCGGTACGAACGTTAGCGGGGAGCCAGCTGCGCGGAGTGCGCAAAATGATGGTTGCGCCAGTGAGCGAATGCAATCATCGAGCCGCCCAGCGTCATACCGGCCACCTCCGCATATTCCCAGCCCACAAATTCCGCTTTGGCAAACAGGATAGCGGCGAGACCCGTCAGAAAGATCACCAGGACAACTGGGCGCCGGTGTTCGTAGAAATAGCTGTGGGACAACCGCACAGAGCCAATCAGGAAGGACGCGGCGATAATCGACCACTCCAGACGCTCATCCGCCAGCCAGCCCATTCCGGCAATGGTCAGCAGGATCGGCAGAACCGCGCAGTGAATCGCGCACGCCCCGGAAATCCACATTCCGGCCCGATCGAGCGAACAACAGGAGGCTACGCGGCCGAAGGTTGATTTCTCCGCGGCTGGAGCCAGCGCAACAGGGGCAGACACAGAGCTGAGAGTATCATATTGATATATTGATATCAATACCGCCGCCAACAAAATGTACAATTTCGACGTTGGCGCCCGCGGCAATCCCAACCTGCGCCCATTCCGCCTTGCGGATGATCTGACGATTCACCTCGACGGCGACGCGCTCCCGGTCCACCTTCAGATGGTCCAAAAGTTCTAAAACACAGAGCCCGCTCGGAACAGAGGCTTTTTCCCCGTTCAAAACAATTTCGATCATCAATGTTGCGCCTTGCATTCCAGGTGGGATCATCGTTCGTTGACACCTATTTTCCCGCTTTTTACAGTAAATAGTTAACACTGATATAGTGATTCTTAACCGGTCGGAATGCCCACATCACTTAGCGAAGTTTATCTTCCCGTCCTCATTCAGTTTGTAATCGGCCTTGCCGTTGCGGCCGGGTTAGTCGGTGCCGGCGTACTGGTGGGCCAGCGCGTTAAAAATCGAGTGAAGCAATCCCCGTATGAGTGTGGCATCACGCCGACGGGAACGGCGAAAGACCGTTTTAGCGTCAAGTTTTATCTGGTCGCTATGCTCTTTATTCTTTTCGACATTGAGGCGATTTTCCTCTACCCGTGGGCAGTGGTGTTCCGCGAGCTGAAGATGTTTGCATTTGTCGAGATGGCGATCTTCATTTGTATCGTCCTGGCGGGATTCTTCTACATCTGGAAAAAGGGCGCGCTCGATTGGAGCCGGGAAGACGTCCGGCAGCCGATGGCGGCTCCGGAAACCTCTTCCTCTTACACACTTGTCGAAAAGGCTTGATTTGTGATTCCCGAAGATCTGAAGACTCACCCCCGCGTGACATCCCTCGCCGAATTTGTTCAGGAGGCCCGGTTGGACCGGGGCGAGCTGACGTTATATGTTGACGCAAACTCAATCGTAGCGGCCTCAAAACAAGCAAAAGCTATTGGTTTCAATAGGGTCAGCGCCGTCACGGCAGTGGATTGGCATCCCCAGGAACCACGCTTTGAAGTCGTCTATAACCTCCACAGCCTTCCTTTGAACGGCGGCAGCCACGAGCGTTTGCGTCTCAAATGCCGTCTGAGCGGAGAAGCCCCGGAAATCGACTCGGTAACTTCGGTTTGGGAGGGTGCCGACTGGTACGAGCGCGAGGTATTCGACTTATTCGGGATCTTGTTCCGGGGGCACAACGATCTTCGCCGCATCATGATGCCCGATGATTGGGAGGGCCATCCGCTGCGGAAGGATTACCCCGTCCACGGACACAAATATAACTACGCCCAGGAGCGATAGAACATGGCCGACACCATCATTGCACCCACGGCCGACCTAACAGAAGTTGGGGGGACCAAAAAAAAGAAGCTGATGGTCCTGAATATGGGGCCGCAGCACCCGTCCACTCACGGTGTACTTCGTATCCTGCTCGAACTCGATGGCGAGACCATAATCAGTGCCAAGGCGGAATTGGGATACCTCCACACCGGAATCGAGAAGGAGATGGAGGTTAAGACGTGGCATCAGGCTGTAACCCTGACGGACCGGGTCGATTATCTTTCCAACCTCTCGAATAACCTGTGCTACGCGCTCGCCGTTGAGAAGCTACTTGGACTCGAAGTGCCGCCAAAAGTTGTCTGGACTCGCGTGATGCTGGCGGAGCTGACACGGATCAATTCACACCTGGTGTGGCTGGGAACGCATGCGCTCGACATCGGCGCCATGAGCGTGATGTTCTATTGCTTCCGGGAGCGAGAGGATGTTCTCCGTCTCTTCGAATTGTTCTCCGGTCAGCGGATGATGACCAGTTATATCCGTCCCGGCGGCTTGGCGCTTGACCATCCCCGCGGCTGGGAAAAACGCGTCCAGGCATTTGTTGATTCGTTTCCTTCGAGAATCGACCAATATCAGGACCTTCTCGATAGCAATCCGATCTGGAAACAGCGGACAATCGGCGTCGGCCAACTGGATGTGGACCGGCTGGTGGCGTTGGGCGTAACGGGTCCAATGATCCGCGCCGCCGGGATCAACTGGGATGTCCGGAAGGACGAACCGTACTCCGGATACGAGCAGTTCGGAGTCCGCGTTCCCGTTTATCACAACAACGATGTATACGACCGGTACCGCGTGCGGCTGGACGAGCTTCGGGAGAGCTGCCGGATTGCCAAGATGGCGATGGAAGGAATGCCAAGCGGTCCCTTCCAGGCGGATGCTCCGCATGTGGTCCTGCCGGATCGCGAAAAGATGAAGACGCAGATGGAGGCGCTCATCTATCACTTCAAGATTGTCTCAGAAGGGTACGCAGTCCCCGCCGGCGAGGTTTACCAGGTCATTGAATCTCCGCGCGGAGAGATCGGTTATTATGCGGTTTCGAACGGCGGCAACAAACCCTACCGCGTGCACATGCGGACACCAAGCTTCGGGAATCTGCAGGCGCTCGCAGCGCTTTTTGAAGGCAGGCTGATTTCCGACTCCATCGCGATTCTCGGCTCCATGGACTTCGTTCTGGGGGACACGGACCGCTAACCGCCCGAAACAAAATGACATTTTCTCCGGTTCTCGAAGAACGATTCGCCAAATTGCTGGCCAGCTTTCCCGAGGGGAAAACGCGCTCGGCCGTGATCCCGATGCTGTTGTACGCACAGGACGAAATCGGGTCCGTCACGCAGGAACTGGTCGAAGAAGTAGCGCGCCGCTGCAAGGTGACGCCGCTCCAGGTTGAGGAAGTGGTCGGCTACTATTCCATGCTGCACAAGAAGCCGATGGGTAAGACGCATCTGCAGGTCTGTACCAACATTTCCTGCATGCTGGTAGGCGGCATGGAGCTGTACCAGCACGCTTCGCGCACGCTGGGCATAGGGCACAAAGAAGTGACTTCAGACGGGCAATTTTCGCTCGAGGAAGTGGAATGCATAGGTGCCTGCTCCTGGGCGCCGGCCATTCAGACAAATTACGATTTCCATTACAAAGTCACACCCGAAAGACTGGATCAGATTCTCGACGGGTTGAAGAAGGTTCAATAGAAAGATTTCATGCTTCTCAATCAGCCGCACCCTGCCGAAGTAAGAATCCTGACTAAGCGCATCCACGAGCCTGGCTACAACGGGTCGATTGAAGCGTACCTGCAGTATGGCGGATATCAGCAGTTTCTGAAGTCGGTGGAAATGACGCCGGAGCAGATTATCGACGAAGTGAAGGCGTCGAATCTGCGAGGCCGCGGCGGCGCCGGATTTCCGACCGGCATGAAATGGGGCTTTCTCCCCCGTCAATCTCCCAAACCGAAGTACATTGTCGTCAACGCCGACGAATCAGAACCGGCCACCTGCAAAGATCGCGTGCTGATGGACAACGATCCTCACCTTCTGATTGAGGGTTGCCTGATTGCCGCGCGGACCGTTGGCGCCGAGTGGGGATACGTTTATATTCGCGGCGAGTACCGCTTCCTGGTGGAAGTGATGGAACGCGCGATTGAGGAGGCCTACCGCGAGGGCTGGCTCGGTGAAAACATCAAAGGCACGGGCATCACCTTCCATTTGCGAGCCCATACCGGCGCAGGAGCCTATGAGTGCGGCGAGGAATCGGCGCTGCTCGAATCGCTCGAAGGAAAGCGCGGCGTACCGCGTATCCGTCCGCCGTTTCCAGCCGTAGCTGGACTTTATCAATGCCCGACGGTCTTGAACAATGTCGAGACCTTCGCCGCGGTGCCTTCGATTCTCGAAATGGGCGGAAAGGCCTGGGCCGCGCTTGGTGTCGAGAAGGCGGGCGGCACCAAGCTGACGTGCATCACCGGCCACGTGAATAATCCCGGCGTCTTTGAGCTACCCCTGGGCTTCCCCGTGGAACGGATGATCAACGAAGTGGGCGGTGGCCTTCCGGGTGGCCGCAAGATGAAAGCGTTCATCCCAGGCGGGTCCAGTTGCCCGGTCTTGACGGGCGACGAAGCCTGGCCCCTCACTATGGATTACGATTCGATGGCCAAGGCGGGCACCATGCTCGGCTCGGGCGGCGTAGTGGTGATGGACGAAACCACCGACATGGTAAAGGCCGCCCTGCGCATCATGCATTTTTACGCGCATGAATCCTGTGGGTGGTGCATTCCCTGCCGCGAAGGAACGGCCTGGATCAAGAAGGTGCTTCATCGCCTGGACGAAGGACACGGCTCGACACGGGACATCGATCTCGTCGGCGATCTGGCACAGAATATGCTGGGCCGGACATTCTGTCCCCTCGGCGATGCGGCTGCCCTGCCGACGATCTCCATTGTCAAAAAGTTCCGCCACGAATTTGAGGCGAAACTGGCCCATACCGCTCCCGTGGTGTCGCCGGAACAGTTGGTAGCGATCGGTTAAGGACGAAGAAAATATGGTGGCCAGCGAGGTAAAGACGGTAAATCTCAGCATCAACGGGCAGCAGATTCAGGCTCCTGAAGGCCAGTTGTTGATTGATGCGGCGAAAAAGGTCGGGATTGAAATTCCGGCGTTCTGCTATTACGAAGGCATGGCGCTGCAGGCGGCGTGCCGCATGTGCCTTGTAAAAATCGAAAAGACGCCCAAACTTCAGGCAGCCTGTACGATTCCTGTGGCCGAAGGCATGATCGTCGACACGGAAGCGCCCGAAGTAATTGAAGCGCGGAAGTCGATGCTCGAGTTTCTGTTGTCCAACCACCCCCTGGATTGTCCGGTATGTGACAAGGGCGGAGAGTGCGAGCTGCAGGACATGACGTTCCGTTATGGCCTGGGTGAGTCGCGGTTCACCGAAATCAAAGTTCATACGCCGGAAAAACAGTGGTCGCCGATTGTATACTTTGACGCTCCCCGCTGCATTCTCTGCTATCGATGTGTTCGCGTCTGCGACGAAGGCATGGGTGTCGGCGCGCTTGGCGTAATCAATCGCGGCGTGGTGTCTGAGATTGCCCCGAATGAGAACGATCACCTGAACTGCGATGAGTGCGGCCAATGTATCGACATCTGTCCGGTGGGCGCGCTGACCAGCGGAACCTACCGCTACAAGACTCGTCCGTGGGAGATGACGCACGCCGCCACCATCTGCGCCCATTGTTCCAACGGCTGCAAGACGACCCTCGGAGTTCGCAACGGAGAGATCGAGCGCGCCAACAATCGAGACCGCTCGGGAATCAACGATGAATTTTTGTGCGTCAAGGGGCGCTACGCGTTTGATTTTCACCAGAGCGAGCAGCGCCTGACATCCCCGCTTGTGCGCCGCGATGGACAACTGGTTGAAGTTCCCTGGTCGGAGGCGTTGAAAACTGTCGCGGATCAGTTCAAGAAGACGCTTGCCGCGGGCGGACGCTTCGGTGTGATTGGTTCGAACCATACCACCAACGAAGAAAACTTCTACCTGCAAAAAATTGCCCGCCAAGGGTTGGGCACGTCGAATATCGACCATCACCGGACGGGCGATGTGGCGGCATTGCTCGATGCGTTGAGCGAAAGGCCGGATGCCCTGGGAATTGTCGAGGATTTCTATACTTCAAAAGCGGTCCTCGTTATCGGCTCCGATCTGGCCCAACAGCAGCCCTTGCTGGCGAACCAGATTCGCGCCAATGTACGGCACCACCAGGCGCACATTTATACGCTGACGCCCGGGCCGGTTCGCGAAGACAAGATTGCCGCTGCTGCGGTGCGCTACACAGACGGCGCCTCGCTCGAACAGGGCTTGACGGGACTTCAGGAGAAGCTGAAGGCGGAGCCGGAGCTTCTCATCGCATTCGGCGATGTTCTCAAGGGCGATGGCGTCCGGAAGCTGGTCGATTTCGGGAATTCGCTCGGAATTCCGGTGAAGTACGTCTGCCTGGTGGATTATTCGAACTCGCGCGGCGCCTCGGATATGGGACTGGTGCCGGGCCGCGGTCCCGGCTATGCGGCTGCCCAACCCGGCTTGACACTGCCGGAAATGCTGATGGACCCCGCCCTTGAGGTGCTGTGGGTTGTTGGCGCGAATCCGCTAAAGAACGGCCGGGAACTTGCCGCCACTGGCGCGTTCGTCGTGGTGCAGGACCTGTTTTTGACCGAGACAGCGCTGCGCGCCGACGTCATCTTCCCGGCATCGCACGCCTACGAGAAGTCCGGAACGGTCACCAATGTTTGCGGGCAGGTGCAAAGGATAAAATCCGCGGTACGGACAATGGGAACCAAACCGGATCTCGAAATTATGGGCCTGATTGCCCGGGAGATGGGCTTGAAGGCGGGAATTTGGACGCACGATGCTGTGTTCGAAGAGATTCACAAGACGGTTCGCGGCTATAATGTTCCCTTACCTGTAATCCAAACAGGCGGTGCTGCGCGGACGGAACCACTCTCTGGCCGCGTGCCGCTGGATGGAAGGCCGGATTTGGTCGTTTCGGCCGGGGACACTCTATTCACTTCAGGGACATTAGGGCGGTACTCAAAGATGTTGAATTCGCTGATCGAAGCCCCCGGTGCGCTCTACAAATCTTAGGGCATGAACTTTCTTATTGTCACGCTGATCAAGGCGGCGCTCATCGCCTTCGTCCTTTTGACTGCCGTCGCCTATCTGGTGTGGGTAGAGCGCAAGGTTCTCGCACACATTCAGGTACGCGTCGGCCCCAACCGGGTTGGTCCCCATGGCCTCCTGCAGCCCGCCGCGGATGCGATCAAGCTGATCTTCAAAGAAGGATTAATACCTTCTCAAGCGTATTTACCGGTTTATCTTTTTGCACCGTTTCTGGCAGTCGTGCTGTCCCTGATGTCCATTGCTGTGATCCCGCTCGGCCCGGAAGTCGAGATCTTCGGCGTGCGGACTCTGCTGGGACTCACGGACCTGTCGATCGGCATTCTCTTCCTGCTGGCGATCAGCAGCTTGTCGGTTTATAGCGTCGCACTGGCGGGTTGGGCGTCGAACAATAAGTATGCCCTGATTGGCTGGCTGCGCGCGGCGGCGCAGATGATCAGCTACGAACTACCGCTGGCGATGTCGCTGGTGGCGCCGCTGCTGCTCTATAACACTCTTTCGGCGAAGGAAATCGTCGAAGCGCAGTCGGGCTACTACCTGGGCATCATCCCGAGATGGGGAATCTTCGCGATGCCCCTTCCACAGATCCTTTCTTTCGTCCTGTTCATGATCGCCGGATTTGCCGAGACCAACCGCATCCCGTTCGATCTTCCCGAAGCGGAAAACGAGCTTGTCGCGGGCTTTCACACCGAATATTCGTCGATGCTGTTCGGCGCTTTCTTCACGGCTGAGTACGGACATATCGTCACAGCCTGCCTGATATCCACCATGGTCTTCCTCGGCGGCTGGCAGCCACTATGGCCCGCGGTTTACGGGTCGAATTTTTTCCCGGTGATCGTTCACTGGTTTTTTGCAGGCATTTGTTTCTGGCATGCGATGCAGCCGGCGCGCAGGTGGGACAAGATTACGATGCCGGTGCTCGGCGTCCTGCTTTTCGTAGTCGGCGCCCTGTTCCTGATACCCGTTCTACAGCCGGTGCTCATACCGCTTTTCTGGTATCTGTCCAAGACCGCCATACTGATCTTCACCTTTATCTGGGTTCGCGGAACGCTGCCGCGCTTCCGTTATGACCAGCTGATGCGCTTCGCCTGGACGGTGATGTTCCCGGTGGCGGTGGCGAACCTTTTATTAACCGGCCTATTGGTGGCGCTGTTCACAAAATGAGTGTCATTCTTTTCGGAATTTTTGCGTTTATCGCTGTTGCCTGCGGCGTCAGCATGGTGCTGCAGCGCCATCCGTTCCTGAGCGCTCTCTCGCTGATCGGAGTAATGGGGTCCCTGGCGGTGCTCTACCTGCTGCTTGGCGCGGAGTTCATTGCCGCGGCACAGCTGATCGTCTACGCCGGCGCCATCATGGTGCTGTTCCTGTTCGTCATCATGCTGTTGAATGCGGGCGCCGAACAGAAGCTTCCCGGCCGCAGCCGATTGAGCAAGTTGGTCGGCGTGCCGGTATTCGTTCTCTTTCTCGGTATCGTCGCTTTTCTGATCCAGCGGTCCTACAGCGGCGCGGATTCGCCGGTTGACTTCGGTGCGTTCACCGGCGGCGGCCCGCGCGATGTCGGACGCCTGCTGTTTACTCAGTACCTGCTGCCGTTCGAAGTAACCTCCGTCCTGATTCTGATTGCCATCCTGGGAGCGCTTGTGCTGGCCCGGAAGGAGATCGATTAATTGCCAATCGAAACCGTCCCCCTGTCCTGGTATTTGATCCTGAGCGCCGTCTTATTCGCGCTCGGCATCTGCGGCTTCATGTTCCGCCGCAACCTGATCACGGTGTTCATGTCCATCGAGCTGATGCTGAACGCCGTCAATCTGAGCTTTGTCGCCTTTTCCTATCATTTCCGGCAGGCGGACGGACAAATTTATAGCTTCTTCGTCATGGTGGTGGCGGCGGCCGAAGCAGCCGTGGGCCTAGCGATTATCCTGACTGTCTTCAGGAACCGCGGAACGCTCGAAGTAGACCAAATCAACAGCCTCAAACTTTAACCGCATGGCCGAATCCCAACATCTCTGGATCATTCCACTTCTGCCCTTTTTCGGGTTCCTGATCAACGGCCTTTTCGGCCGCCGGCTCTCGAAAACGGCAGTGAATGCAGTTGCCATCGGCAGCGTGGTGCTGAGCTTCCTATGGGTGACGAAGGTGCTGACCGGCCTTGAGCAGTTGGAGGAAGCGCATATCGAGCGCTACTTCACCTGGTTTGCATCCGGCAACTTCAACGTTGGAGTGGATCTGTCGGTGGACCGGCTGACGTCGGTGATGCTGCTGGTCGTAACCGGCATCGGATCGCTAATTCATATTTACGCCACCGGATATATGGCCGGGGAAGAGGGCTATTCGCGCTTCTTCGCGTACCTGAACCTGTTCCTGTTCTTCATGCTGGTTCTGGTGTTGGGGAACAACTTCCTGATGTTGTTTGTCGGCTGGGAGGGGGTAGGGTTGTGCAGTTATCTTCTGATCGGCTTCTACTACCTCGAGAAGTTTGCCGGGGACGCCGGCAAAAAGGCATTCATCGTCAACCGTATCGGCGATTTCGGATTTTCGCTTGCGGTGTTCCTGATCTTTATCACCTTTGGGTCGCTGGATTTTCAGACTGTTTTCGCCAAGGCTGCGCAGATGCCGGTCGAAGCCTCGGCCGGGGTGGTGACGGCCATCTGTCTGCTTCTGTTCGTCGGAGCCACCGGAAAATCTGCACAGATTCCTCTCTATGTGTGGTTGCCGGACGCCATGGCGGGCCCCACGCCGGTATCGGCTTTGATCCACGCGGCAACCATGGTCACCGCGGGCGTTTACCTGGTGGCGCGGTCGAGCGCTCTGTTTAATCTTGCGCCAATCGCCCTCGACACCGTCGCCATCATCGGCATTGCCACGGCGTTCTTCGCGGCGACAATGGGCCTGGCGCAGAATGACATCAAAAAGGTTTTCGCCTACTCGACTGTCTCGCAGCTGGGTTACATGTTCGTCGGTCTGGGCGCAGGCGCATACTCCGCCGGGATGTTCCATGTGGTGACCCACGCGTTCTTCAAAGCACTGTTGTTCCTCGGCGCGGGCAGCGTTATTCATGCCTGTCACCACGAGCAGGATATGCGCCACTATGGCGGTCTTCGCAAGAAGATCCCGAAAACGTTCCTCACCTTGGCGTGCGCCTGGGTAGCGATTGCCGGCGTGCCGCCGTTTTCCGGTTTTCATTCAAAGGATGCGATTCTGCTATCGGCACACGCGCATCATCCGTGGATCTATTGGGTCGGTGTGTTTACAGCGGGCATGACAGCCTTCTACGTCTCGCGTGCCATGTTTATGACATTCTTCGGCGAGTATCGCGGGCATGCGCATCCGCACGAATCACCCAACTCAATGACGTTACCCCTGGTGATTCTCGGGTTGTTGTCTCTGGCCGGCGGATATCTTCCGATCATGGATTGGCTGGAGCCTGTCGTCGGCAAGCCGCACGAGCACCACGATGGATTTCTCGTGGCCGTGTCGGTGGGGGCGGGCGCGCTGGGAATCGGTTTGGCCTATGTGATGTATGTCCTCTCACCTGGCCTTCCCGACGCTTTGGCCACACGGTTCCGCCGCCTCTACACCCTGATCTACAACAAGTATTTCGTTGACGAAATTTACGACATTGCCATTGTCCATCCGATCGAACAAGGCTCGCGCTACATCCTCTGGCAGGGGATCGACGCCGGCTTTATCGACGGCATCGTGAACGGCGCCGCGCGCGTATCACGCGGAATCGGCGGCGGGTTGCGGCACCTGCAGGGCGGAAACATACGCAGCTATGCTACCTGGGTAGCAATCGGCGCGGTGGTGTTGATCCTGGCAATGGGTGTTGCCGGAGGCGCCGAATAGAATGCTGTTAAACGCTGTCCTGTTTCTGCCGCTCGTGGCCTTTGCGGCTCTCCTCGCGTTTCCCAAAGAGAATCACGACGCCATCAAGAAGTTTGCGCTGATCTTTTCCATCGTCATTTTCGTGCTTTCGCTTGGGCTGATTGCGCCCGTGACCGCGACGCCGGGGTCGTATTCGCTGGTTACCGACGTTCAGTGGATGGAGACGCCAAACATCCGCTACCACATCGGCGTGGATGGACTGAGCCTGTGGCTGATCATTCTCACGACGCTCCTGACACCGCTCGTGGTGCTGATCTCCTGGAAGTACATCGATCGCCGAATGAAGGAATACTACGCGTTTCTGCTGCTTCTGGAATTCGGCGTCATCGGCGTCTTTATTTCTCTCGACCTGTTCCTGTTTTACGTGTTCTGGGAAGTCGGCCTGGTGCCAATGTACTTCCTGATCGGCATTTGGGGCCACGACCGCAGGATCTATGCCGCGGTGAAGTTCTTCCTGTACACAATGGCCGGCTCGGTGCTGATGCTGGGCGCGATCATTTACCTCTACATCAAGTCCGGAACGTTCGACTATACGTTGATTTTGGAGCAGATGGCATCGGGTAGGCTGGTGCTTTCCCCGGCTGAAGCGCTGCCGCTGTTTCTCGCCTTCTTTGTCGCGTTCGCGATCAAGGTTCCGTTATTCCCGCTCCACACCTGGCTGCCGGATGCGCACGTAGAGGCGCCCACCGGAGGGTCGGTGATGCTGGCTTCGGTGATGCTGAAAATGGGCACTTACGGAATCGTGCGGTACTGTCTGCCGCTGTTTCCCGGCGCGGCGCGCGATTGTGCGCCTTGGATTGCCGCGCTCGCGATCATCGGCATCGTCTATGGCGCCCTGGTGGCGCTGGTACAGCCGAACATGAAGAAGCTGGTGGCCTATTCCTCGGTTTCTCACCTCGGCTTCGTCGTGCTCGGAACGTTCAGCTTCAACCAGCTTGGAATGGACGGCGCGGTGTACCAGATGCTGAACCATGGCATCTCCACCGGCGCGCTCTTCATGCTGGTGGGCATGATGTATGAGCGGCGGCACTCGCTCGAGATCAAGGACTACGGCGGCGCTGCTGCGCCGGCGCCGATGCTCGCGGCGGTATTTCTGATCACCACGCTGGCTTCGATCGGTCTGCCGACTCTCAACAATTTTGTCGGCGAGTTCCTGGTGCTGCAGGGAGCCGCCATCGCGAATTTCAGCTGGGCGGTTTTCGCCGCCATCGGAGTAATTTTGTCTGCCTGCTACATGCTGTGGCTCTATCAGCGGTTGTTCTTCGGACGCGCATCGGAGGAAGTGGCGCACCATATGCCCGACTTGAACCGCCGCGAGTGGGTGGCGCTGCTCCCGCTGCTCGCTCTCATGGTTTGGATGGGCATCGGACCGCAATCGTTCCTTCCGGCCGTGTCCGCCTCAAATGCTGTCACTCTGAAGCAGACAACCGTCAACGTTCCTATCAACGTCGAAGCCAAGCCGGCAGGCACGGAGGTAATTGCCAATGCCCGGTGATCTTTGGCCGTCCGGCGCGGAACTAATCCGGTTTCTTCCTGAATTAGTCCTGATTCTGGCCGGCACGGTCGTGATGGTGCTGGAGCCGTTAACAGCGGAAGGTTCCAAACGCCGTCTGGCGTGGCTTTCCTTCGCAGCGCTCGCGGCTGCCCTGGCGGCATCGGTGATCGCGCATGCAAATCCCGGTCCGGCATTTCACAACATGCTCGCGGTCGACGGATTTGCCACGTTTTTCCGCGTGCTGGTCTGCACGGTCGGCATGCTGACTATTCTCATTTCTACGGCATACCTCGATCGGGAAAAGCATCAGCAGGGCGAGTATTACGCGCTCATTCTGTTTTCCATCGCCGGCCAGTGCATCATGGCATCGGCAAATGAGCTGATCATGGTGTTCATCGGCATCGAGATTTCCTCGATCGCCTCGTATGTCCTCGCCGGTTACCTGCGCGACGACAAACGCAATAACGAATCGGCAATCAAGTATTTCCTGCTTGGATCGTTCGCGACCGCATTTTTGCTTTATGGAATCGCATGGATCTATGGCCTGACCGGTTCTACCAATTTGGACGCGATCCGAGCGGCAATTTCACAGCCGGATTTTTCGAGCGGTCAGTCGCTGATCGGCTTTGCCGCGGCCATGATGGCCGTCGGGTTTGCGTTTAAGGTTTCCGCCGTGCCCTTTCAGGTTTGGGCGCCGGACGTATACCAGGGCGCGCCCGCGCCCATCAGCGCCTTTCTCAGCGTGGGTCCGAAAGCAGCAGCCTTCGCCGTTCTCCTCCGCGTTTTTCTGACCGCATTCGCCCCCGTCACCGACCGTTGGGAGCCGATTGTCGCGGTCATCGCTTTCGCCACGATGACCATCGGGAACTTTGCCGCGCTCCGCCAGTCGGATATCAAACGGCTGCTTGCCTATAGCTCGATTGCGAATGCCGGATACGTGTTGGTGGCGGTGGCTGCCCATTCGGAAACAGGGGTGGCCGCTGTGATGTTCTATCTCGCCGCCTACGTTCTGATGACTATCGGCGCATTTGCGATCATCACGTACTTTTCACGCCGCGGCGAACGCTATGTCCAAATTGACGATCTCTCCGGCCTGGCTGCCCGCCAGCCGGTAGTTGCAGCCCTGTTCGCCGTCTTTGCGCTGTCGATGATCGGCGTTCCGCTGACGGCAGGATTCTTCGGCAAGTTCTATATCTTCAAGGCTGCCCTCGATTCCAACCTCGTCTGGCTGGCGATTCTGGGATTGCTGAATTCCGCGCTGGCCGCTTATTACTACCTGCAGATCCTGGTGGTGATGTATATGCGCGAGCCCGGCGAAGCGACGGAGAACCTGGCTCCGATGTCAGGCGGCGTAACCGTGGCAGCCTGGGTCTCGGCTGTCGGAACGGTGCTACTCGGAATTTTTCCGGATCTGTTGCTGGACATTGCCGGCCGCTGGGCTCTGATCCCGCGGTAGCAGCCGGATCTAGAAGTGGCTGACCAGTTCCGTGAACCGGTCGAGCACCAGTAGCTTCCCCGGACCCGGATTGACGATATCGGCGCGCTCCAGCGACCAAGTACGCTCATGCGGCACAAATGCCGCATTCCATCCCGCCGCAAGCGACGGATTGATGTCCGACTTCGGCGAGTTGCCGACCATCCAAATGCTTCCGGCTCGGAATCCGCGGTCCTGCTCGAGCAGCCGGTAAGCAGCAACGTCCTTTTCGCGGACGATCGCGGCATGGCCAAACAAGTGATGAACGCCGGAACGTTCAATCTTGGCTTGCTGCTCGCTCGGATCACCTTTGGTAAACAGCACCAGATCGTGACGGTCCGCCAGATACTCCAGCGTCTCAGGCACTCCCGGGAGCACCTCAACCGGGCGGGCGAGAATATCGTGGGCGAACCGTTCGGCACACACCAAATCCTTCTCATCGACCGGCCGTTCCGCGAGCTTACTCAAGCACTGGCGAAGATTCCGCGCGAAGTTCTGCGCTCCATACCCATGAATCTGAATGTTGGCCAACTCGATCTCATCGAGAACCTCCCTTACCTCGTCCGGGGTCAGCGTAGAATGGGCCAGAAGATCGCAGAACTTCTCGAATGCCTCTTCGAAGTAAATATTGTTTTCCCAGAGGGTATCATCGGCATCAACGACGAGATGCTGGCGCGGCAAGATTCGCTACTCTCCCTTGAGATGGTCTCCACGACCGTTTCGAAGGGCGAGCCTGCGCATTTTGGCGCTCAGTTCCTTCTTGGCCATGTGTTGGGGTAAATATTTCTCCAGTAGCTCCAGCCGCTCGCGTTCCGAGCGCAAAGACAACAGTATCTGACGCGTTTCCACATCCGAGATCAACTGCCCTATCGAGAAACTGAGATCCGATCCCTCCGGCTCGAACCTTGCCTCTTCGCTCACGCTATTGCCGAGATCGGCAACTCTTCGCCGCAGCGCGAGGCTGGCCTCATCGCCGGCTTCGTCGGCGAAAAACATCACCTCGCCACGGAGAAAGCTTCGCTCCTCGTTCAGGTGGACGATTTCGAAACGGCGCCGTCCCGCGGTCACAATGTCCATACGGCCATCGTCGTATTTCTTTAACACCTGTAGGATTTGAGCGGTACAGCCAGTGTTGGCGATTCCCTGCTCCGTTGCCAGGACAACACCAAACTCGCCGCCGCCGTTGAGGATTCCGCCGATCATTTCCTTGTAGCGATCCTCAAAGATATGGAGCGGTAGAGGAGCCCCCGGCAGAAGGACGAGGCTAAGCGGAAATAGGGGCAGTAGCTCCTGCTGCATGCTACCATTATCGTTCCCGCGCCGTAAGGGGCGGATCGTTTCATGCGGATTGACGGCGCCGTCGCCCTGATTACTGGAGCATCCGAGGGCATTGGAGCGGCATGCGTCGAGGAATTTCGCAGCCGTGGCGCCAGGATTTCGCTGGTAGCCCGGCGGCGCGCAGCTCTCGAAGCTCACGCGCGATCCGGAGATCTTGTCGTAAGCGCCGATCTGCTGGATCCTGCGGCGCGCGAGCGCGCGGTAGCCGAGACTCTTGCGCGCTTCGGCCGCATCGATATCCTGATCAACAACGCCGGTGTCGGTCTCGCGGCCCCATCGTGGCGGGCGGACATGGCCGAGGTGCGCCGTATGTTTGAGCTGAATGTCTTCGCAACAATTGAGATGATGCAGCTTGCCGTGGCGAGCATGCGGCACCGGGGCGGCGGCGGAATGATCGTAAATATCGGTTCAGTGGCGGGGAAGATTGCCATGCCGTGGTTTACGCTGTATTCCGCCACAAAGTTTGCTGTCGGCGCGATCACGAATGGTTCCCGCGCGGAGCTAAAATGTTTTGGTATCCGCACGATGGTGGTTTGCCCAGGTTTCGTCCGCACCGATTTCCATCACCACGTGATCGGCGGCCCGCCCCCCGGCGCGCTTCGCCGCGGCCGCCCCGGCGAGATCAGTGCCGCGCATTGCGCCGCTCGGATCGCAGATGGCGTCGAGCGCAACCGGCGCACAGTGGTCGCTCCGCGTTCAGCATGGCTACTGATTGCTGCATCGAGATTGTTTCCCGCCACCGTAGACCGGATTCTAGCCGGCCGGAACCGGCAGGACGAGGAATGAACCCTCAGTTGGAGCGTACCCCCGGAATCTATCTTGCCGGCTTCATGGGATGCGGCAAGTCGACCGTTGGACGGCTTTTGGCAAATGAGCTTCGTTGGAAGTTTGTCGATCTCGACGAGCAAATCGAAGCTGCGTCGGGACAAACTGTCAGCGAACTGTTTCGAACGCGCGGCGAGGAAGAATTCCGCCGCGTGGAGGAGCGGGAGCTGGCGCGAGTCGTGAACTCCGTGAAAGGCAACACGCCAACCGTCGTATCCCTGGGCGGCGGAACGTTCGCGAGAGAAGCAAATTACAACCTGATCGCGAACAACGGCGTCAGCATCTGGCTCGATTGCCCGCTTGACGTGATCGAGCGGCGGGTAGCGCGGCAAAATCACCGGCCCCTTGCGCTCGACGCCGAAAAGTTCCGCGCGCTGTATCATTCGCGCCGTCCGGCGTACCAGCGAGCCGACTACCGTGTGGAGGTAAACGACGCCGATGCTCGCGTCCATCTGGATGCGATCCTGAAGCTTCCCGTGTTCGATGTCTCTTAAGCGCGACGCTCTCCGCATCTTTCAGGCAGGCCTGGAGGCCGCCGATCCCGCTCAAGCTGTCAAGCAGGCCTTACGCGGCTTTCCCGGCGGCCGCGTCTGGGTGCTCGGCGCGGGAAAGGCCAGCGCCCGTATGGCCCTCGCGGCGGAGCAGGTGCTCGGAGCGAGGATTGCCGGCGGCTTGATCAATACAAAGGACGGGCATCTGGCGAAACTCCGGCGGGTGGAGCTGAATGAATGTAGCCATCCGGTTCCGGACGAGCGGGGTGTGGAGGGCGCGGCCCGGATCGCCGCGATGGCTGAGCAGGCAGTGCGTGAAGACATCGTATTGTGCCTTATCTCAGGCGGCGCTTCGGCATTGCTGCCCCTTCCCGCCAAGGGAATCACGCTCGAAGAGAAGCAGGAAACGACGAAGCTGCTGCTTGCCTGCGGAGCCAATATCCACGAGCTAAACTGCGTGCGGAAGCACATATCCGCCATCAAGGGCGGCCAGCTGGCCAAGCTGGCAGCACCGGCGCGAGTGATCAGCCTTCTGCTTTCCGACGTGATCGGCGACGACCTGGACGTGATCGGATCGGGGCCGACGGTCCCGGATAAGTCCACCGCCGAGCAGGCCGGGGAGATCTTGCGCCGCTACCAGATTTGGTCTAAAACACCGGCGTCCGTGCGGCAGCGGATCGAGGGTGGATACGAGACGCCGAAGCCGCGCGATCCTGCGTTTCGCCGCACCAGGACGACCATTGTCGGCAGCAACCAGATCGCGGCACAGGCTGCAGTGCGGAAGGCCAAGGCACTCGGCTATCGCACGATGCTCCTTTCCACTTTCATCGATGGAGAGACGCAGGATGTCGCACGGGTGCACGCTGCGATGCTGAAACAGATTACTTCGAGCGGAGATCCGATGAAGCCACCTTGCTGTGTGATCAGCGGTGGCGAGACAACCGTCGTCCTGCGCGGCAATGGCTTGGGAGGACGCAATCAAGAGTTCGCGTTATCCGCAGCCATCGCGCTCGATGGCGTAGAAGGCGTCGGCGTTCTCAGCGGAGGCACCGATGGTACGGATGGTCCGACGGATGCGGCCGGCGCCTTCGCTGACGGCCGTACGCTCAAGCGAGCGGCGGCAAAAGGGCTGGATGCATCCGATTTCCTGCGCCGTAACGATGCTTATCGCTTCTTCGATCCGCTTGGCGATTTGATTCGCACCGGTCCTACCGGAACGAACGTGATGGATCTGCGTGTTCTGCTAGCACGCTGACAATCTGAGTGCGGATTTCGTTACTGGACAATCGGATGAGTCAGCAGTTGCTGCGTCTCGGGCAGGCGCGTCAGCGGGCGCACGCGCGGAGGTTTTGGCGGCTTCGGGGCTCGGGACGGTTCGATCTCCCAACCCGCGTCTCCCGCCGCAGCCTTTCGTATCGTGATCCGGCCGCCGTGGGATCGCAGCGCCACGCGCGGTCCGTCGCCGACCTTGCCCTTGAGCGAGGCGCTCCGGCCGCTCGAATCGGCCGTGAGAGAGGAATTGAAGTCATTATCGATCTCACCCCGGTCGGTAACCGCGTCCAATTCGAGCGCCGCTTCTCCCGGGATCGCGAGCTCGATGTCTCCGCTGCGCGTCCTGATCTGCATCTTCGGAATGGGAACGCGGCCAGGCCGCAGCTCGATATCTCCGCGCTCCACTTCCACTTCGAGCGATTCGCTAAAGTCGCTCAGCCGGATATCTTTGTTGCGAGACGTAATCCGGACCGGGCCGACAATTTTATCGCCGGTCAATTCTCCGCGTGTAAATTGCAGGTAACCGGGAATCCGCTCCATCGATAGATTCGATGTCGCGCTTTCATATCGCACCGGCTTCGCCATATTGCGGAACTGCAGCTCGCCTCCATAAGAGGCCAGAATGATCGCCTGTCCCTCCACGTTCTCCAGCTCAAGGTCGTCGCCTCGGCCCTTGA
This sequence comes from uncultured Solibacteraceae bacterium, assembly GCA_964441675.1. GTDB lineage: Bacteria > Acidobacteriota > Terriglobia > Bryobacterales > Bryobacteraceae > JAPKYZ01. Next base: position 22,157 of record CAYTVP010000005.1, read on the forward strand.
TTTCCACGTTGCCTTTGATGTTGACGCCCCGAACGATGTCGCTGCGGCGCAGGTCGATACGCACGTTGCCGCCGATGTCCTGAACCCGTACTCCCGCATTGTCGCTATTGACATCGACATCTCCCAAAACACCATTGATGTCGAAATCGCCGTATCGGCCGCGGCACTCCACGGTGAAGGCGCGGGGCACCGTGATGTCCAGATCCGCCGAGACGCGAACATCGCGCGTTGCACGTTCCTGGTTGGTCCGCACCAGGACCTGGCCGTCCTGGCTCAACACCTCCACCGGAATCCGCCCGCTCATCTGCCTTGCGTCCTGTTCATTGAATGCGCGGACTGTCTTGCGCCCCGCTACTTTCACTTCCTCGACATCACCTGCAACGACCCGGACGTTGCCGCGAAGATTCTCGATGACGACACGCTTGGCGGTCCCTACCGGCGCCGAAGCACTCACCGGATAGTCAAAAGCCTCGCCGAACATCTCCAACCCGCGCATCGTGACGCGGCCTGCGGGAAAATGCGTCGAGAACCGGTGCACGCCCCAGATGCCGCCGCCTACGATAACGAGGAATACAGCCAGCATCCATTCGCCGCCGGTAACGCCGATCAAAGGGAGCGGCTTGTTTCTGGAATAGGTGTACAGAATCTCGGCGATACGGAACAATCCCCAACCCACCAGCAGAAACGGCCAGTAACGCCCGACGATATCGAAAGCGGAAAAGCCGGGGTACAGATTGTTGATCAGGAAAAGAGCGCCGATCAGGATGACAACCAGAGGCACAGCCAGCGATCCACGTCTCACAACGCACCTCCAGAGGAGGAGGACACACCGCCGGCCGGGGGATAGCTTGGGGGAGGAGGCGGCGGGTTTGAGCTCGCCTTAGAAGCCGTTGCTTCGAGAAGCTTCATCAACCCAAACAAAATGACCAGGATGGGCCAGGTATGCCGAAATCCGTAGCTTGTGTTCATCTCGAGCACAAACAGGATTCCCAATGCCGTTAACATCACCGGTCCGCGCAACGCGCGAAACAAAGAACTCAGGCTATTCATTGCGCACCTCGCCCCGAACACGATTCACCAACATGTATACTCCGATGAGAATCAAGCCTATGGGCCAGAATTGAAGCACTTCGGAAATCGGCAGCCAACCGAAATTGGCCAGCAGGAAGAGCACTCCCAAAACGATCAACAAAATGGGCGCCAAGGGGACGCCGGACTTCTGACCGCCGGGAAAAACGCTCGAAAATTCCTCAACCGGCTGGCCGGTAAGGCGGGCTTTCGCCGTGTGATAAGCCTCGAACGCCATGTAGAAGGTGAATGCGGCGATCATCAGGCCGAATAACGCTTCGAAACCGCCATTGATCTCACGCGTACTGGCTCCATGTACCAGCAGTCCGAAAATCAGCACGTGAACGAAGCCCTTGGCATACTGCGCATTGTAAATAGCGCCGACTCCAGGGATCAGTCCCAGTATGAACGCCAGAGCGGGCGACCCGGTCAAGCCGCTCGCGGAAGAGGCGCCTGGTCCGGCCGCGTAGGGAGACGGAGGCTCCACGTGAGGCGGAGCGTTCACATTCGGAACGTGGTCCTCGCAAAATAGCGTTCCCATCACCTCTCGTTTGGTCTCGGCTGTTAAAGGCCGCCCGCACGTCCGACAGTATCCGGCAACCGGGGAGGCTGTCTCCGGGCCCGGCGCGTAAGGCGGAATATTGGTCGAGTCCATGATTACTGTTTTCCTTGGCGTGTGACGTCGGGCGCGGTCTTCGATTCCTCGTTTCGAAGCTCCTCGTCTTCCTGATTCCATTCGCGCAGCCGTGTTTGAATCTCATACACCAGCCGCAAATTCTCGTAGTACTTTATCGCGTCATTCCACAACCGGTGAGCACGGTCGTCCACCGACGCAACCACCGACATGGGATTCAAATCCTGAGGATTGATCGGCTTCAACGGTCCCACGCACTTGCCCAGCATGGAGAACGAAAGAATCGTCATCGCCATGCCCATCGCAAAACGGGGCTGCGATACCGGCGCCAACAGGCCGCGAAACCAGCCGGCGATTCCCGTCTGCCGCCGCGTTTCCTGCCGAGCAACAGGCAACTGGTGCATGATTCGCGTCAACAGTTCCGGCGGAGGCTCCACAGAAGCGCAACGTTCCACGAACGCCAGCACTTCCCGGGATTCCTCAAGCATCTGGCGGCAAGCGGCGCAGCCGGCAAAATGCTCTTCGCACGCCGCCTTCTGGTCCGTGGGGAGCGTCCCGTCAACGAAGTCGCACAGCAGCAGCTCTATGTCCGTGCAATTGAATCCAGGCCGGTTCATACGCTGACCTTCTGGCGGCGGAGCACGCGCGCCAATTCCGCCCGACCCCGATTCAGGCGGGATTTCACCGTGCCTTCCGGCACATTCAAAGCTTTCGCAATTTCGCGATACTCCAGTTCTTCGAGATCGCGCAGAATGACGGTTTCGCGGAGCTCAGGCGACAACTTCTGAAGCGCGGCCTGCAGCAATTCGCTTGCTTCGCGGCCGGCCAACATGCCTTCAGTGCGGGAACTCATTGCCGTACGCTCCTCCAGGATGGGAAGGCGGTCGTCCAGCGATTCCGATGCGCGCTCCATTCTGGAGCGACGGTAATCATCGATCAAAAGATTACGCGTCAGTCGCGATAACCAGACGACAAAAGATCCTTCACCGGCCCGAAAACTCGCCAGCGTCCGGAATACCCGCAAGAAAACCTCCTGTGTCAAATCCTGCGCGGCGCCGTCTCGTCCGGTGAATCGGTAGCACAGGGCGTAGATGCGTTTTGTATGTACTTTTACCAGCTGTTCCCACGCGGTATCATCACCGCCCAGACAACGCTCCACCAGCTGATGATCGGGATCGATGGTCTCGTTCAAGGCGTTTCCCGAAGTGCGCAGACCCGGCCATACAAACCCGCCAGCACCCGCTGGTGGGGGGTAGTAAGCCGAGTTGTGAGTTGCTGGCGGCATCTACGGTTCCACTTAGGAAAACGAAGATCTGCCATAATAAGTTCGCCGAATTTCATCAGGCTGGGAGCGATATCCTACTTCGCGGCCCGGCTGCTTGAGGCATCCCGATCCGCTTATCGAGGTCCCCGGCCCAGCAAAGTACCTGGGGCCGCCCGCGCATATAATGTCACACTATCGATGGTTAGTCCCCATTGTCATCCTTTTCGCGGGTGGATGGCTCGTCTGGCGATGGGTGGCGGATCAAAGTTTCAGCTGGGACCTGTTTCGCCAGACTTTCGCCTCATTGAATCCTCTTTGGCTATTGATTTCTTCGCTTCTGGCGCTGGCCAGCTACTGGGGCCGCGCTTTACGCTGGCGGGAAATGTTGCGTCCCATGAAGGACAACGTGGGAATTGCCAGCCTGACCAAAGCGACAATGATCGGCTTCACTGCGGCCGTGCTTCTGGGGCGGGCCGGTGAATTTGTCCGGCCGTACCTGATCGCGCGGGAGCAGAAGGTGAGCCTTTCCTCCCAGCTCGGCATCTGGTTGTTGGAGCGTGTGGCGGATTTCATTGCTCTTCTCATCTTTTTCGGACTGGCTCTTGCCGTCATCGGAGATGTTGACATGAAGGGGGGCATGGAAATGCGGCGAATTCTCCGGACGGGCGGCGTCGTGATGGCGGCCATGGGAGTTGGCGGCATCGTGCTGATCGCCATTTTCCGGCGATTCTCCACTCCGGATCCCGCGGGGGATGTTCACGGCAAGCCGCCGCCCGCCAGAATCCGCCACTTTTTCCGCTCTTTTGCCGGTGGCATGGAAGCCACGCGGAACTGGTCGCTGGTGCGGATGATCGCCCTCTATACGACGATCGAGTGGATCATTATTGCAGGATTCTTCTACGCGGCGCTCAAAAGCTTCCCGGATACGGCGGGGATGTCACTGGCCGATACACTGACGGTGCTCGGATTTGTCTCGATCGGAAGCGTGGTCCAGGCGCCGGGAATCGGCGGCGGCATGCAGTTGACGGCAATCGTCGTGCTGCGCCAATTGTACGGCCTGCCGGTGGAGGCAGCGACCGCTGTGGCCACCATCCTGTGGTTCGTCAGCTATGGTGTGGTTGTTCCCTTTGGATTAGCTTTATCAATAAAATCCGGGTTGCGGCTCCGGCAAATCGTTTGGGCCGCCAAGCCATAGAGACAACGAAATGCTTTGCCCTTTTTGCGGCCATCTCGAAGATAAGGTGATCGATTCGCGGGAATCGAAGGAAGGCGATGCGATCCGCCGCCGGCGTGAGTGCCTGAAGTGCACGCGGCGCTTCACAACATACGAGCGCATCGACGAGATCCCCTACATGGTCATCAAGAAAGACGGCCGCCGGGAAAAATTCGAGCGGCAGAAAATCTTAAACGGCTTGCTGAAGGCAGCGGAAAAACGGCCGATCCCGATGGCCAGTCTTGCGGCGATCGTGGACGAGATTGAAGCGCGTCTCAATGACAATGTCGACCGTGAAATCCAAACTTCCGAGATCGGGGAGATGATCATGAGCCGGTTGCAATCTCTGGACAAGATCGCTTACGTCCGCTTCGCGTCAGTTTACCGGGATTTCCAGGATGAGGAAGCATTCCTGAGCGAGATTGCCCAGCTGATCCGGCAGAAGCGGTTTTAGAACGTACAAAGAATTACCCCTCTTGTAACCAAAAGGGCTTCCGGGCAATCTTGTAATTAGGACTTAACTGGGTGAAAAATGGATGTTATACTCATTTGGCTGTATCAGCCTGGTTTAGCCGAGCCGTATCGTTTTCATGGTTTCCAGCGCTAAGTCGTTGATAAGGGGCGACTAATTGATCACAGGCTTTGCGTTCGGCGCCACCGCTGGACACTCTTCCAGCTTGTTTGAACTTATTCGATCCGTTTCGACATCCAAAGGAAAAGAGAGACCTGCCCCAACTGACGCCCGGGGAGGCTCGTGGACTGTCAGCCGTCTGCAAAGAGAGCAATAACACGTGGATAACTTCGAAGAACAGTTTATCAGCAACCCGCGGGAATCTCTGGGGACCCGCCCGTTTGACGAAGATCAGAACTTCTTCCACCCCGAGGAAGTTCAGGACGATGATTTCCCGGCCGCCCAGCCGCAGGAAGAATCGATCTACACGGACGATCCCGTTCGTGTCTATCTTCGGGAAATGGGCGCCGTTCCTCTGTTGACCCGCGATGGCGAAGTAACGCTTGCCCGGCGAATGGAACAGGGCAAGATCAAAGCGCAAAAGGCAATCAGCCGCTCTGCGCTGGTGCAAATCATGATCCTCGAATTTGGGGATCAACTAAAGAAGAATTCAATTGAAGTCGAAGACCTGGCCGACATTCGCGATGTCGAGGAGAATCCCGCCGCGGAAGAGAAGCGCCGCGCCAAGGTCCATGCGCAATTCGCCGAGTTTCTGGGCCTATACAAAAAGCAGCAGCAGTTCCTTGAAAAATGCGACGCGGTTCCCTTCTCGAACAAAAAGCTGCGCCGCAAGGCTGCCTGGAAAGCAAGCCGGGCACGGGTGGAAACCTCGGTTCTGATTCGTGAGATCCCCTGGACTGCGGCGCGATGGAAGCAATTCAGTAAGGAAATCGAACGCGCAGTCGAAGAAATCAGCCATCTCGATGCCGAAATGCATCGCCTGGAGGAAAAGACCTCGCAGGCAGCCCAATCCCGGGTTCGGGAACTGAAGCGGGAAATTCGCAAACGGGAAGCCGTCGCCGGGGCGCCTCTTAAAGACCTGAAGCACTCGCTGCAGGTAATCCGGATTGGCGAGGCCGAAGCAGAGCGGGCGAAGAAAGACCTGGTGGAGGCAAATCTTCGTCTGGTGGTTTCGGTCGCTAAGAAGTACGTCAACCGCGGCCTGCATCTGCTGGATCTCATCCAGGAAGGCAACATTGGATTGATGCGCGCCGCCGATAAGTTCGAATATCGCCGGGGCTATAAGTTCTCGACCTACGCAACCTGGTGGATCCGCCAGGCAATTACACGCGCCATCGCCGATCAGTCTCGAACGATCCGCATTCCGGTACACATGAACGAGTCGATGAACAAGTTCCTCCGTGCCACGCGCGAACTGGAAAAGGAACTCGGCCGGCAGCCTACCAATGAAGAGATCTCCCGGCGCATGGACATTCCTGTCGAAAAGGTTCAGAAACTCAAGACAATCTCACGCGATCCGGTTTCCCTCGAGACTCCGGTCGGTCGCGACGGCGAATCCGCCCTGGGCGACCTGATCGAAGATCGCTGGGTGGGCTCTCCCGTGGACGCCGTCATTGAAGGCAATGTCCGGGATGAGACTGCAAATATCCTGAAAACGCTATCGCCGAAGGAAGAAAAGGTGATTCGGCTCCGGTTCGGTATCGGCTGCGAGCGGGAGCACACCCTCGAAGAAATCGGGCAGGAGTTCGACGTCACACGCGAACGAATCCGCCAAATTGAAGCCAAGGCTCTTCGCCAGCTCCGGTCGCCAGAACGCGCCCGGCACCTGAGGGCACTGCTGGCAGCACGCTAGATCATAGAAAAATAGTAGAGTTTGGCCGCTGGACCATCTTGGTCCGGCGGCTTTTGCTTTTTATACATCCTCATTTTTTATGATTATTGCATTGAGCTGTTAGTTGACATGAATTGACTCATATTATATACTGAAGATGCAAGGAGCTAATAGGAGGTACTAGAAAATGACACTCACCAAATACAACCCGTTCGATGTGGAAGACTTTGTTGGAACTATGAATCGCCTCTTCGCGGAGCCGGGAGTTCGGCAGTGGGCCCCTCCGGTGGATATTCTCGAGCATGAGAATGAAGTTGTCCTGAAGGCAGATCTACCGGGAGTAGAAGCGGGCAACATCGACGTACGGCTAGATAAGGGCACTTTGACCCTCAAAGGCGAACGCAAGTTCGAACATCAGAATGAAGGCAAGGGTTATCACCGGATCGAGCGCGGGTATGGAGCATTCACTCGCACCTTTACGATCCCGGATACGCTCGACGGAGAGAATATCCGTGCAGAGCACAAGGGTGGCGTCCTTACCGTCACCATTCCAAAGCGGGAGACGGCGAAGCCGAAGACAGTGAAGGTTGAAGTCAACGGTTGATTCGGGATCGGATCCGGACCTTGCCTGGGCGGGGGGCGTGGGCCCCCCGCCTTTATTATTTATGAAACTGTTCTGTCTCCGGATAGAATGGTGATGCGTCTAAAGATTAAGGAACTGTAAGGGTATGAACTCGCTCAAAACTGTCCTGCTGCTCGCGACATTAAGCGGGCTTTTGCTGGCTGGAGGTCAAGCACTTGGCGGCCAACAAGGCTTGGTGATCTCGTTGTTCATAGCCGTCGGCCTCAATTTTTTCAGCTACTTTTACTCCGACAAGATGGCTCTGCGCATGTACCGGGCACAATCGGTTTCCCCCACCGAGAACGTAAAAATCTGGAATCGAATTGCCCCCATGACCGAACAGCTATGCCGCCGGATGAATTTGCCTATGCCTAAGCTGTGGGTGTTGCCCGAACGGTCGCCAAATGCTTTTGCGACGGGGCGCAATCCAGAGCATGCCTCGGTCGCCGTTAGCGAAGGGTTGATTGAGTTAATGGACGATCGCGAGGTAGAAGGCGTAATCGCGCATGAATTGGGTCATGTCCTGAATCGCGACATTCTTATCAGCTCGGTTGCGGCAACATTGGGTACAGCGCTGACATTTCTTGCCCGCTCGGCAATGTTTTTGGGTCCGCGGCATGATGACGATGACGGTGGTTCGCCGATCGGTGGAATCCTGATGCTGTTTCTTGCGCCGGTAGCGGCTGCTTTGATTCAGTTCGCCATCTCCCGCACGCGCGAGTATGGCGCCGACGCGGCGGCGGCTAAGTACACCGGATCTCCCAATGGCTTGATCAGTGCGCTCGGGAAGCTAGAGGGCTGGTCCAAGCAGGTTCCCATGGAAGCGTCGCCCACAACGGCGCACATGTTTATCATTCAGCCGTTTTCCGGCGCACAGGTGATGCGGCTGTTCTCCACTCACCCGCGCACCGAAGATCGCATTGCGGCGCTCCGCCGATTGGCTTGAGCGACTATAAGCACGTAAAAATCGCGCGCCGTGCCGCGGACCGTCTCGATGGCGGCCATGTCTGGGTATATACGTCAGATATCGTTTCGACGGGGGGTGCTGAACCCGGCCATCCCGTCTACGTTCACGATCCGAAAGGCCGTTTTCTCGGCACTGCGTTCTATTCCTCGACTTCGCAGATTGGGCTCCGGCTCGTCTCGCGCCAAAGGATAGCGATCGACGGCGAATTTTTCGAACGGCGCATCCGGGCTGCGGAAAGCTATCGCCGGCAGGTTGTCGACAATACAAATGCCTTCCGGCTGATCTATAGCGAAGCGGACCAGCTTCCCGGATTGATTGTCGACCGCTATGGAGATTGCCTGGTTGTGCAGCTCTCAACCCAGGCCATAGATCGTTTCGAGCCGGAAATTCTCAAAGCACTCGATGCGGTATCGCCGGCACGAGGCATCGTCCTTCGCAATAACTCGCCGGTACGAAGCAAGGAAGGTCTCACGTCTGAAGTCCGCGTGATCGGCGATGTCCCCGAAGAACTGGAAATCGAAATGAACGGCTTCCGGTGGACAGCGGATTTGAGAAGCGGGCAGAAAACAGGGCTATTTCTCGATCAACGTGAAAACTACCAGCAAGCTGCCCAATATGCGCGCGGGCGTGGACTGGATTGCTTCTCCTCAACGGGAGGATTTGCGCTGCACCTGGCACGCAAGTGCGATTCGGTGGAAGCGATCGATGCCTCGGAACCGGCGACCGAGAGAGCGCGCCGGAATGCAGACCGGAATGGAATCGCGAACATCGACTTCCGGTGTGGAAATGTGTTCGACCTGCTTGCCGCCCATGCCGGAAATAGCAGCCGGTTCGACACGATCGTATTGGATCCGCCGGCGTTCGCAAAATCGAAGGCAAATCTCGACAAGGCGCTGGCCGGATATAAGGAGATCAACCTAAAGGCGCTACGGCTTCTGGCGCCGGGGGGTGTATTGGTGACGTGCTCCTGTTCCCACCATCTCTCCGAAGTCGATTTTCTGGGAGTGATGGCAGCGGCAGCGCTCGATGCGCAGCGGACGCTGCGCATCGTCGAGCGCCGCGCACAGTCCCGCGATCATCCGATACTGCTTACCGTACCGGAAACACTGTATTTAAAGTGCGTAATCGCGCAAGCGATGTAGGCTTACTTCGTGTCTTTCGGCGGCGTGGTAAGCCACCAGGTTAGCCCGAACGGATCTTTCACTCCGCCCGTCCGGCCATACTCTTTGTCGGCGAGCGCCATCACTTCTTTCGCCCCGGCCTGGATCGCGCGCTGAAACCAGGCATCTGCATCGTCGACATAAAGGAAGAAACTGACAGGGGAGTTCCCGATGGAGAGAGCGCTCCGCATATCCGGCCAGGCCGCCGACTCCTCAGACATCATGATGGGCGAATCTCCCACCTTGATCTCCCCATGAATAAGGCCGCCCGACGGATCGGTCATCCACATGATCTCCTCGGCCGCGAATGCCGTTTTGTAGAAAGCCCGCGCCGCCGCGGCATTTGTAAATGTCACGTATGGTGTGATTGCGTGATAACCCTTCATTTGTTCCCTTCGCACGCTTGCTGAAAACGGCTCTCGACCTCGGCTGCCGATACCTTCTCGATGATGGTCATCACCATCCAGCGATGCCCTGACGGGTCGATCAACGTAGCGCTGCGGCCTCCGTAGAATTCGTCCTTGGGCTCCCGCTCCACAACCGCTCCAGCCTCCTTCGCCTGCTGTACCACTTCATCGACGTTCGGAACCGTCAGGTGAACAGTGATCGAGGAGAGCGCACCGGGCTGCGGACTGGCAACTCCATAACCCGGGTACTCATCAGAAAGCATGAGCAGCGATCCACCGATTTCGACTTCGGCATGGCCGACCTTGCCGTCAGGTTCAGTTAGCTTCATGATTTGCTTGGCGCCGAAGGCCTTTTCATAGAAGGCAATGGCAGCCGAGCTGTTCTGAACGCACAGATACGGAATGATTGCATTCATTTGCTTGCTGTCCTCCACATGAGCAGTTTGCTACTCCAGCGCCGGAATGTATTGGAAAAATTTGACCTATTCCTGCACGTGCGATGTCCAAACGGTTCGCCGTTCCACGTACTCGGTTGGGTTGATTCCGGAAAATCCCTTGAAATCATGCACAAAATGGGCCTGATCGAAATAGCCGCAGTCGGACGCAAGCTCCGCCCATCGCACCGGTTGGCCAGCGGCAATGCGGCGTAATGTATGTCGAAAGCGCCGGATACGGCAGAAGAGTTTCGGCGTTAGACCTACTTCTTCGCGAAAAAGTTCGATGAACCGGCGTGCGCTAAATCCGGTTTGGCCGGTCACTTCGCCGATCGTCTTGAGATGCGGGACGCGATTGAACTGGGAAAGTGCGTATCGTACGGCGGCGTGGCGGTCTGGCTGGGGATTCGCGGCCAGAAGTACAGCTTCCAGCACGGAGAACTTCTCTTGC
>CAYTVP010000006.1:0-378 GCA_964441675.1 uncultured Solibacteraceae bacterium
GATATTACCGATGCGGACAATCGGGTAGTGACCGTTTGGTTCCATCACTTGACGAAGCTACCCATGCGCCAGCGCGCTTTCCGGAGAACCGGTGCGTATCGGGATGAGGAAGTAACGATATTTTCGAAATATCGCGACATCGGGGATGGAGTTCACTGGCCTTATACCTGGCACCGGTCTCGTAACGGAGAGGTAATCTTCGAGATGTTCGCCGACTCGGTGGTCATCAATCAGGATCTGAGCGATGTCCTTTTCGCCATCTCGGCAGATACAAAGATCCTGAAGAAGAAGTGAGCTGGCCACTTTCCGATCAGGTGCTATAATCTTTTCGTCCGATAGGCTTGTATCCGGCTAACTGTGGCCCGCCGTCTCTGTAAG
>CAYTVP010000006.1:388-26494 GCA_964441675.1 uncultured Solibacteraceae bacterium
TGTAAGACAGCAAAACCGAAGCGGTTATCTTAAAGTGATCCATGAGGTTTTCTGCGGGAAGATGTTGTAGATGGACCTTGACCAGCTCCACACATTTCTCGAAATCGTCCGCCTGAAAAGCTTTTCGAAGGCCGCCCAAACTTGTTTCCGGACGCAACCGGCAATCAGCGCGCAAATCCGGCAGCTCGAACAAGAGTTAAACACATCGTTATTCGAGCGTCTGGGCACGCGAATATCGCTAACCACGGCCGGCCGGATCTTTGCTGAATATGCCAATCAGATCCTGGATCTTCGCCGCCGGGCTCAGGATGCCATCAACGAGTTGGACCGGATTCCGCGAGGCGAACTGGTGATTGCGGCCAATGAAGCCACCTGTATTTACGTGCTTCCGGAAGTGTTCGCAAAGTACAAGGAACTGTATCCCAACGTCCAGTTGCAGGTGGATCGCTCCTATGGAAGTAAGGTAGTCCAGGCGGTTAACGAAAACATGGCGGATTTCGGGATCACGCAGTTGCCGGTACAGGAAAAGAAGCTGCAGGTTGTGAAGATCCACTCGGATGAAATCCGCGCAATTCTGCGTCCGGATCATCCGCTGGCCAACCACCGGGCCCTAACCCCGCAAGACTTAGTTGGCCATCCTCTGCTTTTGCCGAAATCCGGCACAACGCGAAGCCGCTTGAACGCCTGGCTGGAGCCGGTGGAAAGCGAAGTGCAGGTATCAATGGAGCTCGACTCCACGGAGATGATTAAGCGCTTCGTGATGACGGGCATTGGAATCAGCTTCCTCGCCGTGTCCCATTGCGCCGAGGAGGTAGCGGCGAATCGGATTGCCATGATATCGCTTGCGCCCGAGCCGATGATACGCCGGTTGGGTTTGATATACAGGAAGGATAAGGCGTTATCACGCGCCGCACTCGGTTTCATTGAGGTGATGCTCGAGGAAGCCGGAGGCGCCGAACGCTTTGAGAAACGGCGGGATGTGCACTCCGCCATTGTGGTTAGGCAGGAAATTTAGAGAACACCATGGACGCCCCGTCTCCCAATCGCACCCTGACTTTCCGATGCTCGACGATCTTCGTTTCCGAAGGTAACGACACGCACGTGTTCCGTGCGATTGAAGAGATGCCGGCACCGCTGCGCAGCCGCCTTCAGGCAAGGACTCAGACCGGAATATCGGCAACGATCTTTATCGCCAATCGTGGCGGCCGCGAGGAGTTGGCAAAGCGGCTTCGAGGTCTACCTTCGCGCGTGAGTACCCGGCTTGAAGAAGTTGCGCCCCCTGCCCGGGATGAATCCTCCACTGAACCGCCTCGCTTCGCGGCGCTTACAGCCGAAAGCGGTTTGGCTCCCATAGTCCGTCACGGCCTGATGCTCGCTTGCGGTTTAGGCGTTCTAGCCTGGCTGGTGGCCGCCTGGAAGTAATTCATTCCTCTGCGATAACGTTTCGGCCCGACGATACTTAAGAAGAACTTTAAAGCGTTGTTCCTCGCAATCCGATAAGGGGTCTGTGGAAAGACGACTCCTTGAACGGTACCGAACCAGCCACCCAGTTACGCTCACGATGTTGGGCGGTGAGAAGTCGCAGGACTGCGCGATCCCTGGCGTAGTTCTAGACTTTTCTGATCGTGGGATGCGCGTTCGCGTTGCGACGCCGGTAGCGATACACGAGGCCGTTCGCGTCAGCTTGAATAGGCAGACGGTCCTGGCGGAGGTTTGTTATTGCCAGCCTCTTCGAGGAGGACAATTCGCCCTCGGGCTTGAATTGGAGCAACCGGTTGCCAATGTCGACGACCTGAGCAAGCTGACGCAGGCCCTTGCCAGCGTCGGCGCTTCCAGCCCCGCTAAGCAAGCGAGTTAGGCGAGGCGGCGCCGCCGCGGTATTCTCAAAGTTTTTACGAGATGCCGCAAACTGTAGTTGTTGTTGGATGCGCAGGACAACTGGGCCATGAGCTGGTCCGCGAGTTCGCCGCGCGTCAATGGACCGTAATCGGGTTGGATCGCCAGTCGCTCGACATCACAGATGCCGCGCACGTGGAACGCGCCCTTAGCGATTCGAAGCCCGATCTGGTGATCAATTCCGCCGCCTACAATCAGGTGGACCGGGCGGAGAGCGAGCCGGAAGCTGCATTTCAGACGAACTCGCTGGCCGTCAGAAATCTTGCCGTGGCCGCGCGAGCGCTCAGCGCGAAGCTGGTTCACTTTTCTACCGACTACGTCTTTGACGGGACCGTCGGGCGTTCCTACACCGAATACGATTCTCCTCACCCGATCAGCGCATACGGGGTTTCCAAGCTCGCCGGTGAATTGTATGCGCAAGCTTACCTTGACAATCCTCTGGTCATCCGGACATCCGGCGTGTTTGGGCCCGCTGGCCGGACCACGGCGCGAGGAAACTTCGTCGAACTGATGTTGCGGCTGGCCAGGGAAGGAAAACCGATCCGGGTAGTGAACGATCACGTCGCGTCGCCCACTTTCGCGCCGGAGTTGGCACGCATCACTGCCGATCTGATTGACGCTGATGCCGGCGGCATATTTCATGCTGGCGGGGGAACGCCGATTTCCTGGTACGAATACGCGGCATTGATCTTCCAAACAGCCGGCTTGTCACCGGATTTACACCCCACCAATGACGAGGAGTTCAAGACGGCTGCGCGCCGCCCGAAATTCTCCGCTCTTGAAAACCGGAGATGTGCGGAGGCGGGAATCGCCCCAATTCTCCCGCTTCGCGAGTGCATTCAACGTTATTTTCGAGCAGTTGCGTAACGGTCCCCGGCGGCCCGATTGAAACCGGCGGAGCCAACTGTACGTTCCATTGTTGTAAAAGAATGGTTTGGGCTGGTCTAGCCCGCAGATTCGCAACGCTATGATGATACGAGAGGCTGCTCCGAAAAAAAATGGGTGATGTGAATTATGGCTATCCGCCGCAGAACAGCGGCAATGTGGGACAGAAGTTTGCCATTCTGTTCGGCGCAACGATTGCTCTCCTGGCTGCGAACGTTTTTCTCTACTTCCAGATCGAGAACGTTCGGGAGGACATGGCCCGAATGCGGGAGTCGATTGGAAAGGATGTAGCTACCCTCCGGGAGTCGTCCGCGGTCAGTGCGCAGGCTGCACGGCGCACCGTGGATTCGCTCCGGGATCAACTGGAAGTTGCCAGGCGGCAGGCCGCATTGGCCGCAGGCCAGGCGAAAGTGGACGCCACGAAGCGAGCAGAAGCGCTCGCCAGCAAGTTGGCGGCAGCCCAGGAGATGCAGAAGCAGGCGGTCGCGCAGCAATTTAACGAGGTGAAGGCGGCGGCGGAAGCGACGGAGACGCGGGTCGAGCAAGTGAAGACCGAGGTCGGGAAGGTGGATACCAAGGTCGATACCGCCAAGAGCGAGCTCGACAAGACAATCACGGAGCTCAAACGGGTTACCGGCGATTTGGGGGTGACCAGCGGTCTGGTGGCGACCAACGCTTCTGAGCTTGCGGCGTTAAAAGCGCTGGGTGAGCGAAATTACTTTGATATTAATCTCACCAAAACAAAACAACCGGTTAAGATCGGCGACGTGTTGGTGAAGCTGAAAAGAGCGGATCAAAAGAGGAATCGTTACACGATCGAGGTCACGGCGGACGATAAGCTCACTGAGAAGAAAGATAAGACTGTTAACGAACCGGTACAGTTTCTTGTGGCGGGAGCCCGCCAGCCGTATGAAATCGTCGTAAACGAAGTACAGAAGGACAAGATTGTTGGTTACCTCTCGACGCCGAAAGTGCGGGAGCCGCGCCGGTAATCTTTCAGTAGTGCTTTAGACTGCCGCTTTCGACGATTTTGCAACCAACCGCCGGTTCACCACGTCCAATTGGGTGTAGCTGGAGGCGAATAAAAATGAACAAGGCGGATCGGCAGCTTCGATCGCAGGATGTTGTCGGACTGGCAGCCTTGTTGTTTGGCGGGGCGGCGTTTCTGTCATGGACGTTATCCGCCTGGAGTTTAACCGCGGCGTTAAACATCACCCGATCGTTTGCCGTGCGAAGCGGCTTTTTTTCAAACTGGATGATCTGGGCCGCAATGGGTTTTGGGATTCGCGCTTTGGGCAAGCGTGTAGAACGCGAGCTAACGGAGCGTGAGGCGCCTGCGCCGGTGTTAATTCCCGCGCAGCGCACCCCAACAGTACCGCCCGACGATACGTCGGCGGCAACGGCCTGATTTTTTAAGCATTCAGGCCTCCTCCGTGGACCGCCGCATTTCCTTCTCCTCCAGGAAATTTCCGGCCGCTTGAGCAACGGCTGGAGGGAGAGTGGGCGAAAGCCCGCTCTCCCGCGGCGGCCTTTGATAATCTGGGTTGGACAGCGATAGACCGCTTCTCTTTTTTCAAAATGGGCCTTTCCAGCCGACCTTATGCTCCGCGCAGTTTTTCTTCGGGTTTCCTCCCTCCCGGTGTCAAGTGGCTCCTCATTGCGAATATCTCGATCTTTGTCCTCCACTTCCTGGCGGCTCATAGCGGCTATTCCGGATTGTTTGACTGGGCCGCTCTTGTTCCCGCACAAGCTGTAGCGGGTCTGCGCATCTGGCAGCTTTTCACCTACATGTTTCTGCACTCGCTGGGAAGCTTCTGGCACATCCTGGTGAACATGCTGACGCTCTACATGTTCGGCGCGCAGCTCGAGCGAGATTGGGGAACGGACCGGTTCCTGAAATATTACTTTGTATGCGGTGTGGGCGCCGGAATCTGCGTGGTGATCGGCAACTACCTGTTCGGCAATCCATACGTCGCCACAATCGGCGCGTCGGGAGCCATCTACGGCTTGTTATTGGCGTTCGGGATGCTTTATCCGAATCAACCCATTCTCTTCAGTTTTTTGTTTCCGATTCCCGCAAAATACTTCGTCCTGATTCTCGGCGGCATCGCGTTTCTGAGCACATTTGCTTCCTCCGGAGGAGGCATCAGCCACGTCGCCCACCTGGGCGGTATGCTGTTCGGCTATCTTTATCTTCGCTCCGCCAAACGCAGCCGTCGCGGAAAGTCCACCAATATCGGCGCCACGCTGCGCGAGCAATATCGGCAGTGGAAGATACAACGCGCCAAAAAGAAGTTCGATGTATATATGCGAAAGCACCGTCAGGACTGATGTTTTTTTAAACAACGAAACCTGAGCGGTGTTTCCGAGGTCTGTTATAGTTGGGGGCGAAAAGGCGAATCACGATGAAGTTTTCGAGAATAGCCGTCGTAGTTTCGATCGGTGCGCTACTTGGGGCTGGCTTGGTATTTCTGATGCCGGGGAACAGCCTCGCACAATCCGGGCCAAAAAAAGAATCGTCGGAGAGCGTCGCCAAGCCCCGAAAGAAAGACGCCCCTCCCGAACCCGAGCAGGAAAAAATTCCGTCCAAGCTGAAGAAGCAGGATCTGCCCGAGGACCTGCCTACATTCCGAAGCGATGTCACCACCGTGACGGTGGATGTAGCGGTGCTCGACAACAAGGGACGGTTCATTCCCAACATCCCACGTGGAAATTTTCGCATTCTGGAGGACAACGTCCCGCAGCAGATCTCGAACTTCGGACAGGGCGAAGCTCCCATGACCGTGTGCATGGTCATCGAGTTTTCAAACTTGTTTCAGCAGTTCTGGTCGTACGGCTGGCAGGAGACACTACAGGGCGCTTATGGATTTCTTGAGACGTTGAAGCCGGAAGATTATGTAGCGGTTGTGGCCTACGACCTTCGGCCCGAGATCCTCGCCGATTTTTCCACAGACAAGCGCAAGGCTTACGAGGCAATGACGCGCCTGCGTATCGCCGCATATTCGGAATCCAATCTCTACGATGCGCTGGTGGACACCGCGGACCGCATGTCTGAAATCGAAGGACGCAAAGCCATCGTGCTTCTCGCTAGCGGAATGGACACGTTCAGCAAGCTCACCTTCGATAAGACACGGCGCGCTCTACAAGCGGCATCCGTACCCATTTACGCCATCGGCCTGCTGCAGGCACTCCGCGAATGGTACGATGCCCGCGGCTACATGGGTTCGATCCAGCGCCTTGATTTTCTGCAAGCCGACAACCAAATGCGGACCTTCGCGAAAGAGACTGGCGGCCAAAGTTATTTTCCGCGCTTCTTTGGCGAGTATCCCGGCATCTTCCGAGCGATTCATGAAGCGCTCCGGAACCAATATTCATTGGGGTTCCAATCCACCAATCAAGCGAAGGACGGAAAATTTCGCAAGCTGAAAGTAGAGCTCGTGAATCCGGCCACAGGCGACCCGCTGAAGATTGTGGATGAGAAGGGCAAGCCGCTGAAGTATCAGATCATCGCAAAGGCCGGCTACACTGCAGCGCGCGAGGTCGAATAACAGCCTCCCGCAAAGTCAAGAAAAACATCTCACCCTATTTGAGTCCGATACAGACTTGATTGACAGTTCCGACATGGGATTGTTACCTTCGCAATGCCCATTCGGATGAGTCTGCCAAAAGTTTCCCCAGCTTCCATTCTTCTTGTCGATGACAACAAGCTCGGCCTTAGTGCGCGTAAGCATGTGCTCGAGGAATTGGGATATGAAACAGCCGCGGCGAACTCAGCGCAGGCCGCGCTTGAGCTGTTCGCCAAGAAAACTTTTGATCTTGTGGTAACCGACTACAAGATGCCCGACATGAGCGGCATTGTTCTCATTCAGAAGCTACGTACCGTGCGTCCTGTAGTTCCGATCATCTTGATTTCCGGCTTTGTCGATGTTTTGGGCCTGGATGAGGAGACTACCGGTGCAGATGTAGTGATGATGAAGAGCGCCAACGAGGTGACTCACCTGGTTCGCGCTGTGAATCGCCTGCTCAACCGGCGAGTTGCCCGCAAGCCAGCCGGCGCTGAGCGTGCGGCGGGTGCATCCGCCGGGCAAAAAAAATCGCGCTAGATACCGCTTCGGGCTACGCTGCTGTCAAAATAGTCGCGATGCAGATTATCTGGCTTGGCCACTCCACGTTCGAAATTCGCCTGCCAGGCGGGGAGACCATCGTTATCGACCCCTGGCTGGGGCAGCCGTCCTCTTTCGGCTTTCCGTATCCGGAGCCGTTTGGCAATCCGTCGTACCCCAAAGGCTATGAGATTCAGAACTGCGACGTGATGTTAATTTCACATGGCCACTACGATCATCTGAGCGGCGCCAAATTTCTTGCGGATAAGTTCTCGCCTGCTGTGATCACTAATTTTGAGATTGGGGGATGGCTGGAATCGAAAGGTTTTCAGAACGTTACCGGGATGAATATTGGGGGGATGGCGTCGGCCGGGCCGATCCAGGTGACTATGACGAATGCGGTCCATTCGTCGTCGATTTCAAGTGACGGCCAAACGATTCCCGGCGGTTCTCCTGCCGGTTTTGTCCTACACTTCGCCGGCGGACGCCGGCTTTATTACACAGGCGATACGGCTGTTCATTCGGACATGGCGCTGATCGAGCAGATCTATAAACCCGAGCTGTGCATTCTTCCGATTGGCGACCTCTTCACAATGGGCCCTGAGCAAGCCGCCGCAGCCTGCCGGATTCTCCGTCCGAAGAAAGTGATCGGTGCGCACTATGCCACATTCCCGCCTCTCACCGGTACGCCCGCAGCCTTGCGGGATCGAATTCAGGATCTTCCGGAGACAGAAGTGGTTGAGCTTGTTCCCGGCGAGCCGTACGAATGGTAGAACTGGCTCTTGCGCTCCTGATGGCGCAGCGCTGGGATAGCTATCACGGTGGACCGGCGAATACCAAATATGTCGAAGCAACGCGAATCACCCCTGCAAATGTTTCCAAATTGGAAGTAGCGTGGCAGTTCGAGTCAGGTGATGCGTTCCAGGGCTCGGAGATTCAATGCAACCCGATTGTGGTCGATGGCGTGCTTTATGCGACTACGCCCCGCTTGCGAGTGGTCGCGCTTGATGCCGGGAATGGAAAGCTGATCTGGTCATTCGATCCGAATCCGCCCGGCGCAACGCCGAGAAAAAAGCGCAACCGCGGCGTGATGCACTGGAAAGGCCAGATTCTTTTCGGATTCGAGAACTGGCTGATCCGGCTGGACCGTAAAACCGGCAAGGAGATCGGACGGATAGACCTGCGCGAGGGATTGGGACGTCCTGTAGAAGGTCTGCCGGTAACGAATACGACGCCCGGGGTAATCTTTGAAGATCTCCTGATCCTCGGCCACCTGACAGGCGAAGACTTACCTTCCGCTCCCGGCGACATTCGCGCGTTCGATTTAAAAACCGGCAAGATCGCCTGGAGCTTCCACACCATTCCTCATCCAGGGGAATTCGGGGCCGATACATGGCCTTCCGATGCGTGGCAACAGTTGGGCGGCGCGAACAACTGGGCCGGAGCGGCTCTGGATGAAAAACGAGGCATCGTCTTCGTGCCCACGGGTTCGGCGGCGTTTGATTTCTATGGCGCAAACCGTCCGGGCGACAATCTGTTTGCCAATTCTTTAGTGGCGCTCAACGCGCGAACCGGACGCAGGTTGTGGCATTTCCAGTTTGTTCGCCACGATGTATGGGACCGCGACCTGCCAACCGCGCCGACATTGGTCCAGGTCCGGCAGGACGGCAAGCTGATCGATGCGGTGGCGCAAATTACGAAATCGGGGCATGTGTTTGTATTTGACCGCGATACCGGCCGCAGTCTGTTCCCGTTGGAAGAAGTAACCGCTCCGCCGTCGGACGTCGATGGCGAGATGCTGGCGGCTCAGCAATGGCTACCTCTCAAGCCGCCGCCGTTTGCGCGCCAACGTCTGACCGAAGACATGGTGCCCGAAGCGGAACGCGCGAGGTTTCGGGCGGCGCGATCCGGCCCTCAGTTCACTCCGCCTTCGACCCAAGGTACGTTCATCTTTCCTGGTTTTGACGGAGGAGGCGAGTGGGGCGGGGCATCGTTCGATCCCCAAACTCGAATGCTCTACATCAATTCGAACGAGATGGCCTGGATTCTGAGACTTGTTCCGCGCGCTGCCGACCGGGGGGTTGCCACGGCGCAACAGATCTATGAGACGAACTGTTCTTCCTGCCATCGCGCGGACCGCAAAGGTTCGCCGCCGGAGTTTCCTTCTCTGACAAATCTCAGGCTGAAGCCGGACGAAGTTCGCGCTGTGATTACCCGTGGATCGGGCCGCATGCCGGCGTATGCTCATCTCGGCCCGGCAGCGGCGGATGCACTGACTGCTTTTCTTTTGCGCGGAGAGAATCTGCTGGTGCGTACAAAAGGGATGAGTGTATTGAAGTACTCGACCGACGGCTATAACAAGTTTCTGGATAAGGAGGGCCGCCCGGCGTTTGTACCACCCTGGGGAACTCTGAACGCGCTGAATCTCGATACCGGCGAGTATGAGTGGCAGGTTCCGCTGGGCGAGTATCCCGAATTGGCGGATAAAACCACCGGAAGCGAAAACTACGGCGGCAGCATTGTGACGAAGAGCGGCCTTTTATTTATCGCTGCGACGACGCGCGATGCGAAGATCCGGGCCTTTGACAAGAAGACAGGCGAGCTCTTATGGCAACACGATTTGCCCGCGCCCGGATGCGCCACTCCTTCGTTTTACCGGCACAAGGGCAGGGACTATCTGGTGATCGCAGCCGGAGGCGGAAAGGCGCCCGGTGTAAAGTCCGGCGGAAGCTACGTTGCGTTTGCGCTCCCGGATCAGACCTCTGCCAGCTCGCCCACATCGGCGGCTGTGAAGTAAGCGCAGTCGGGATGCTGGAAGACCAGCGCCGAGACACTGGCTTCCGGCTCCATCATGAATCCGTCGGTCAAAAAAATCCCGATCTCCTCCGGCTGGATCAGGGCGAAGAGCTTCACCTGGTCTTCCATATTGGCGCACGCTCCGTATCCGAAGCTGTAGCGTTTGCCGCGGTACTTTGACGTCCAGCGCTCCTGCATGGTCAACGTTGGGGAATCCGGGAAACCCCAATCCTCGCGAAGGCGGCGGTGCAGCCACTCGGCAGTGGCCTCCGCGGTTTCCGTGGCCAGCGCGAGCAGGGCGACGCTCTTGAAATACTCACCCTTCTGTTTGGCTTCTTCTGCACGTTCACGGATCCCATTTCCAGCGGTTACGGCAAACATGGCAATGTGATCGCGTTTGCCCTCGTCAGCTTCGAGAATGTAGTCCGACAGGCAGAGGCCGTTTTCCTTCCCCTGGCGCGAGAAGTGGAATGTTTCCCGGGGGGAGACCGCACCAGGCTCGAACAGATGAATCGAGTTACCGTCGCGCTCTGCCTCAAAGAACTGCCAGACCGCCTTCGGCTTCATGAATTCCTGCGACCACTTCTTCACTTCCTCGACATTGTGGTACAGCTCCAGCGCCTTCTCATCGCGCTCGGCCAGGCGTTTCTCGAAGTTGCCCTTGAAGCCCAGGTTCTTTCCATAAAGCATGAAAGGATTGATGTAGCTCCAGATTTCCCCGAGGTTCGGCACAACTCTTGACCGCCGGTCGAGATAGGGCGCCGGCGGAATCGGCAGGTCTGTTCGTACTTTGCTGGACCGGTTCGATGTCTGCGGCGCTACCGGAGCGGGAGCGGTTTCGACAACCGGCTGGGCGCCGGCGATCGCGCGTGCCAGCGCCTGCTCGCGCGCGACGGGATCCATCAACTCGTTCATCAGTCGAAGGCCCGTCATGGCATCCTTCGCGTAGAGAGTGGCGGCTCCGTAGGCGGGAGCGATCCGGGTCCGCGTGAACTTATCAGACAGCGCCGCGCCGCCTACCAGAAGCGGCACGTGAACGCCGGCCTCGCGGAGGTCCGTTCCGGTGATCACCATCTGCTGCGTGCTCTTCACCAGCAGGCCCGATAAGCCGATCGCATCCGGTTCATGTTCTTTGTAGGCTTTGATCAGCTCTTCCGGAGGAACTTTGATACCGAGATTGATTACCTCGTATCCGTTATTCGCAAGAATGATCTCCACCAGATTCTTGCCGATGTCGTGCACGTCGCCTTTGACGGTGGCGAGCACGATCTTGCCGCGGGCGGAAGACTCCGATTTCTCCATGAACTGTTCGAGGTGATTGACCGCGGCCTTCATGGCTTCGGCCGATTGCAATACTTCCGCGACGATCAGTTCGTTGTTGTTAAACAGGCGGCCAACCTCATTCATGCCGGTCATCAATGGGCCGTTGATAATGTCGAGCGGCGCCGCGCCTTCCTTCAGCTTAAGATCGAGATCCGGAACCAGGCCGTCCTTTGTGCCCTGAACGATGTAGCTGGCCAGCCGTTCGTCGAGAGGCAGATCCGCGACCTTCGGTTTAATGGAACCCGTACGCCCACGGAAGTGTGCGGCGATGGCCGCGATATGGAACTGGTTTACGGCGATCTTCTGTTCCCGTGTCTGCTGGCGCCAGTCCTCCGGTGTCCCATGGAACTCCTCCGCTTCAGGAGGCGTACTGAACAACAGATGCTCGGCAAGGCGGCGCTCTTCGATCGAGATCGACGCAAAACGCTCCAGCTTTTCCGTATTGACGATTGCGAGATCCAGCCCGGCCTTGGTGCAATAGTACAGAAATACGGAGTTGACTACCTCCCGCGCCGAGGCCGGTAAACCGAAGGAGATGTTCGAAATCCCGAGCACGGTTTTGACGAACGGAATCTGTTCCTTGATGAGGCGGATGGCTTCAATCGTCTCGACCGCGCCGCCAATATAGTTTTCGTCGCCCGTCGCGCAGGGAAAGACGAGGGGATCGATAACAATGTCTTCCGGCGCCAGGCCGTACTTTTCGGTAGCCAGCTTCACCGACCGCTGCGCTACCGCCAATTTCCGTTCCCGAGTGAAAGCCTGCGCCTGGACCGGATCTTCGTCAATCGTGCCGATGACGACAGCGGCCCCATAAGACTTCAGCAACGGGCAAATCTTTTCAAACTTTTCCTCGCCGTCTTCGAGGTTTATCGAGTTGATAATCGCCTTGCCCTGGCAATAGGTGAGCGACTGTTCAAGCGATGCCGGATCGGTAGTATCGATCATCACCGGCGCTTTGATTTTCCGGATCAGCTTTTCATAAAACGGCGGAATATCGCCGCTTTCCTCGCGGTCGCTAGACTGCAGGCAGACGTCGATAATATGAGCACCGCCACGAACCTGTCGGCGGGCGATATCGGTGGCTTCCTCCCACTTCTCGCCGGCAACAAGATTCTTGAACAGGCGCGAACCGATGACGTTGGTTCGTTCACCTACCAGAAGCGGGCGGTTGGTCTCGTCGGCTTCCACCAGTTCCACACCGGAATAGTAGGCGCGATGCGTCGGCTCCTTGACGGCCCGTGGCGCCCGGCCGTCCACCATCTCCGCGATTTTCCGGATATGCGCAGGTGTGGTGCCGCAACACCCGCCGATCATGTTCAGCCAGCCATGATCCACGAACTTTTCGAGTTGAGCAGCCAGCGTCTCCGGTGTTTCGCCGTAGTTTCCGTCCTCGTTCGGCAGGCCGGCGTTCGGATAGCACGAAATACGTGTGTTTGAGAGCTCGTTGAGGGTTCGGACATGGTCCGTCATGAACTCCGGCCCGGTGGCGCAGTTCAGCCCAATCGAAAGAAGCGGAGCATGGGCGAGTGAAGCAGCCAGCGCGTCCGCAGTCTGCCCGCCGAGCATGGTTCCGGTCGCCTCGATCGTGCCGGAAACCATTACCGGAATCTGCTCGCCGAGTTCCTTTGACAACTGCTCGACTGCAAGAAGCGCCGCCTTGATGTTCCGGGTATCCTGGGCAGTTTCGATCAGCAGTATATCGGCGCCGCCCTCATACAGCCCTTTGGCCTGCTTGTAGTATCCTTCGCGAAGTTGATCGAAGGTCACGCCGCCGGTGACAGTAATCGCCTTCGTCGTCGGACCCATTGATCCGGCTACAAATCGAGGCCTGCCGGGCCGCGCAAATTCCTCAGCCGCTTCGCGCGCCAGTTGGGCGGCGAGGCGATTTACTTCATGCAGCCGATCCTGCAGGCCAAATTCGGACAGCGTGATCGTATGTCCGCCGAAGCTATTCGTTTCGACGATATCGGCGCCGGCCTCGTAGTAAGCCCGGTGGATATCGCGAATCCATTCCGGCCGCGTATACAGCAGATTCTCCGGACAATTCTCGAACTTCGGGCCACCCCAATCGTCGATCGTCGGGTCGCGCTGTTGCAGCATGGTTCCCATTGCTCCATCGAGAACTAAAATGCGGCTGGACAGCGCATCGAACAAGGCCTGACGGCGTTCGTGAGTTGTTAACATACTGGAAGGAAAGCGTAGACTCGGTCTACACTCAAGTTTATCATTCAGGCCTAAAATGATCTCCCGCAGGTCCCTCCTCTTCTTCGCACCATCTGCGGCTGTTGCGAACATGGAACCGAAAACGCTCGAAGCGTACGACAGCTACGTAAAGTCGGTCGTTCCCGGTGTCCAAAACAGTTTTCGATCGGACGAAGCGTTGTGGGTGGACCACGTACCGGCCCGGCTGGCAAAAGTGAGGAGCGGCGAGATCGTTGCCGAACGTGAGAAGACGCCGGATATCAAGGACGGGTTGATCCATTACTGGATCGGAGCCATGTTCATGCCTGGCATCAGCCTGGACAAGATGCGCGCCGCCGATCAGAACTATGCGGCGCAGAAAGTCGCGTATGCGCCGGACGTGATGGACTCCAAAGTACTGTCCCGTCAGGGACAGCACTTTAAAGTGTTCCTGCGCCTTCGAAAAGAGAAGGTCATCACCGTCATCCTCGATACCGTTCACGACGTGGACTACGAGCAGGTCAATCCCCACCGCCTTCTAAGCACCTCCGTCTGCCGGAAAGTGCAGGAAGTGAAAGATGCGGGGACTCCTTCGGAGAAGGTATTGCCCGTCGGAGAAGGCATGGGATTTCTGTGGGCAATGGATTCCGTCTGGAGGATGACGGAGCGCGATGGTGGACTGTATGTTACCTGCGATTCGATCAACCTGAGCCGGGATCTACCCCTCGGGCTGGGCGGGGCCCTGGGACCGATGATCCGTTCCATGTCCGAGGATTCGCTGATCCATACGCTCGAGTCCAAGCGCCGTTCGGTCGGGGCCGGGCATTGAATTCAAGTGGCTTCCGCGCGGCATCGCGTCATCAGGAAAGCCTTCTGGCACCGCTTGAAAAGCCAACTCTGCACTGGCTGGCGGTCCATATGCCCCTGTGGGTCAATTCCGACCACCTGACGCTGCTGGCGCTTTTGTCCACGATTGGTGCCGGCGTGTTGTTTTGGGCAGCCCGGTACGATCTTCGATGGCTACTCCTGGTGCCGCTGGCACTGGCTCTCCACTGGTTCGGCGATTCTCTGGATGGCACGGTGGCCCGGTATCGCAACCGGCAGCGGCCGCGGTATGGCTTCTACGTCGATCATATTTGCGACTGCCTCTCGATGCTGTTCATCTGCGGCGGAATGGCATTGAGCGGCCTGATGACTCCAGCTCTGGCCTTAGGCGTGGTGGTCGCCTATTTTTTGCTCTCGGTCGAGGCCTATCTGACAACCTATACGATTGGTAAATTTCACATTTCCGTAGGCCTCTTTTCGCCAACGGAACTCCGAATCCTGCTGGCGCTGGGCGCATTGGCGCTGATTCGGTGGCCGCATGCCACGATCGCCGGTAACCGATATCTCTCGCTTGACGTTGGTGGCCTTTGTGCAATTGTGGGGATGTCCGCTATGTTCCTGTGGATGTCCATCGCGCATACGCGGCAGCTGTACGAGGAAGAGCGCCTGGATTGATCAGGCGCTGACTGACGGAGTTGCCAGGACTTCCTGATAGAAGTCGGCCAGCCTGCTGCCGAGAATCCGCCAATCGTATTCCTGCTCAACCAGCTTCCGCCCCGCCTCCGCCAGCCTGTGGCGCCGCGCGGCGTCGCCACATAGGCTGATGACGGCACGCGCGAATTCTGCGGAGGAATCCGCAATCTCGAGATGTTCGCCTGCTCGTACAGCAAGCCCTTCGGCCCCCAGGCTGGTGGATACCACAGGAACGCGTGCCGCCAGCGACTCCAGGATTTTCAGCCGGGACCCGCCGCCCACCAGGAGCGGAACCACCGAGACGATAGCATCGCGATAGTAGGGGGCAACCGTGGGTAGAGTGCCCGTCACTTCCACGCCTTTGGCCGCGGCGAGGTCGCGAACCGCGGGCGCTGGGTCGCGGCCGGCAAGGGTGAGCTTCAGGTCCGGCTGCGCGGCAAGTACTTGCGGCCAGATTTCGCGCACAAACCACTGGGCTCCTTCGACGTTCGCGTGATAATCCATTGCGCCGACGAAGAGGACCCGTTTCGGATTTCCATCCGGCCCTTCCGGGAACTGCGAAACATCCACGCCGTTATCGATGGCACGAACCTTAGCCGCGGAATTCCAGGTCCGGATCTGATCGGCGTCCCGGCTGGATACAGCGACATGGGCGTCCAAATTCCGGGCCATTTCCTTCTCGACTTCGGCAAAGCGGGGCGCCGTGGCCCGTGCGATCAGGTGTTTCGGGAAGCTTGCTTCCTTCTCGGCATACCGGGCCATTATTTCTGACTCAATATTGTGCCAATCCAGGACGATTTTTGCCTCGGGAGCGAGCCTTCGAATCAGCGGAACATAGGCTGCGAGGTGCGAAGCTTCCAGCTGCACGGCAGAATACGGATGGCGCTGGAGTATGCGTTCCAGCTCTGACGCCATCGCTGTCCTTGTGTACTTGCGTACCGTGAGGGGCGTGCGGGTTATCAGGCCGCCCAGAAAATCCGCAGCGCTGTAGCCCCCCGGATGAGGGACGGAAATTGTATACTCGCAAAACGGAATCGGCTGCGGCAAAATCTCCGCCTGTTGAAAAGAAAGGAAGCTGACTCTTCCAAGCTCGCTCAACGCCTTGGTTAAATAATACGTTCGCAGCTTCGCGCCGCTGTGCGATGGAACGCATTGCCAGGGCGCCAGTATCAAAAATCTCGCATCTGTCTCCGCCATCCGAACTCAACTCAAGATAGCGTATCGGCAAAGAATCGCCGGATTATGCGGGTGCCGCCTCAGCTTCGAGTTCGTAAGAGGCGGACGCGGATTCGTTGAAGCTGTAGCCGAATCCGCGTACCGAGCGAATGAAGATCGGGTTGGCCGGGTCGCGCTCGATTTTCTGCCGTAAGCGAAGAACATATACGTCTACCGTGCGATCGGTCACTGCCCGGTCGTGGCCCCAGACCGAATCGAGCAACTGTTCCCGGCTGAACACGATGCTCGGCCGCGACATCAGAAACTCCAACAGGCGAAACTCGGTTGGTGTCAGCGTAACCAGTTGCTCGAACAGCCGCACACGGCATGCTGTCCGGTCCAGTTCGAGCGGACCCGCCTTCAGCATGCGTGTCGGCGATGATTGACCCCGGAAATGAATCTTGATTCGGGCAATCAACTCCCTCACAAAAAACGGCTTAACGATGTAATCGTTTGCCCCGAGCTCAAGGCCCACGATCCGGTCGGTTTCCGATGCCCGAGCGGTGAGAAAAATCACCGGAATATGAGAGAGTTCCGGATGCTGGCGAATTCCCTTGCAGATATCCAGTCCATCTGAATCCGGCAGCATGATGTCGAGGAGGATCAAGTCCGGGCGTTCCCGCCGGCACAGTTCGATAGCCCCCTTACCCGTCTGCGCTCCGGCCATCTGGAAGCCTTCTTTTTCCAGGTTGTACTTCAGCAGTGCAAAAAGATCTGAATCGTCCTCAATCAGAACAATCTTTTTCATTCAACCGAACCTTAACCCAAGTTTATGTCGATTTAATTACGAAACGGTTAATTCAGGTTGAAGTGCGCCATGCTCGTTCAGGCCAAGATCATGGACGGGAAGGGTGAAATAGAACGTAGATCCTTGATTGATAATGCTTTCCACGCGAACATTCCCACCTTGGGCCAAGGCAAGGTGCTTGACGATCGCGAGCCCAAGCCCCGTACCTCCCATTGCGCGGCTGCGAGCTTTGTCCACGCGATAGAACCGTTCGAATAAGCGGGGCACATCGTCTGGTGGAATGCCGGTTCCGGAATCTCTGACCGAGATCTCAACCAGCTCCGGTTGGCCGGTAATGACGGGTAGCACTTTGCCTGAGAGCGTAACGCTGCCGCCTTCCGGCGTGTATTTAATGGCGTTATCGATCAGGTTACTGAGGATCTGATGGACAGCTTCGGAATCGCAAAATACTTCCGCTTCAATCGGCGCAGGAACCAGACGAAGGCTGATGTTCTTGCGATCGGCCAGCGGCTGAAGGGAATCGATACTATTCCGGAGAAGCGTATTCAGGTAATACGAGGCGAACTGAAACGTTGTTTGCCGCAGCTCAATCCGCGAGAGCGTTAACAAGTCGCTGGTCAGGCGCGCGAGCCGTTCCGCATTCTGCCGGATGATAGCCAGAAAACGAGCATTGATTTCCGGGTCGTGGAGCGCGCCATCAAGCAGCGTCTCCGAGTAACCCTGGATCGAAGCGAGCGGTGTCCGCAGCTCGTGCGAAACATTGATCACAAAATCTTTCCGGACGCGCTCCAGTTTTTCGAGTGTCTCCTGTTCCGCCTGGAGCTGCTGAAACATTGCCTGAAGCTTCTGCCCGGTCTCATTCAATTTGTCCGATAGGAGGCCAAGTTCGCCGCGGCCGCTCGATTTGAGCCGCGCCGAAAAGTTACCTTGCGCCAACTGCCCGGCGTAATGGATGATGGCGCCCAGCTTGGCCGAATAGAACCGCGCGAGAAATGCCGCAATCAGAATCGCAGGAATAAATGCAATTGCTGTTGCGGTCAGCATTTGTCCGCGAATTTCCGCGACGTGTGTCCGGATCTCGGAAAGAGGCATGGCCAGCCGGAGCGCTCCGGAAGCGGTCGGAATGGCAAGGTAAAGAAAATCTACGCCCATAGTCGGGCTGGATCGCCGGATTGTTCCGACACCGCCGGAAAGTGCAGCTCGGATTTCCGGACGCGAAGCGTGATTCTCCATCGTGGCGGCGTCGTTTGTCGAATCGGCTAGAACGCGGCCGTCCCGGCCAACAACGGTAATCCGGCCCTCAGCCGCGTGAGCCAGATCACGGATCCTCTGTGGATCGGGATCGCTCAAATCGGCCACTGCGATCATCCGGCATTTTTCTTCCAACTCGCGGATGACTGTTCGCTCATAGTTCGATTCGGCGATTCGCGAAGCCAGTATGTCAACGGCTATAAGAGATATGGCAAGCGCTGCCAACACGACCGAGATCAACTTTAGAAATAATCTCGCCGTCACTTGAGTACTACTTCCTGCTCAAGTCGACTACCGCATACGTCGTTAGCTTGGGAATGCCGAATTCGGTTCCACCGTCGAAGTATGTCAACTCTTCGACTTTCATATTCTTTTCGCCAAAGCTCGCGAGGCGATCTACTTTCCAGTCTCCGGCAACACGGACGCGGAAGCTCTCCACCGGATCGCTGCCGTAGTTGAGGAGGTGCAGCCGCTCGCGGGAGCCCTCCTTTGTCAGGTAGCCGATAATGACCTCGCTACCGTAGATGCGGAGACTCCTCTTTTGATCGGTAAGCTTTCTGCGGACCAGTTGCGCGAATTCCGACGGATTCGCGGTCTTTTCTTTGGGATAGTCCGGCGTACCCGCCTGGACCACCAGCTTGCCGGGAGAGGCCTGCTTCTGGTTGCCATCCTTACTGGCGATATCGTGGCGCGCCAATGTAAAAAGAAGATTACGGCGCGAAAGCAAGTTCATGATTTCGCCGAGGGCGGGGGAACCGTCATCGACAAAGATGAAATCCGAGACCGGCGGCATCGGCCGGGCATCCAGCGTCTTAAGAAATTCGAGCATCGGCTGAAGTGCTTCCCGGCCCGCGCTGTCGGTTCGGATAAACGCGTTGCCGCCATAGACAAACGATTCCGCCGCCGACAGTGGAAGCCACTTCGGTGGCACGCCGTCGTAAAGATACTGAGCTTTCGGATCGAGACGGAATCGCCACCCGTTGGCGTCCACCCACGGAGCGCGGGATGTGGAGGCAGTGCGCGTGGCGTCGGGCCGAGTACCCGGACGCAGCAGTTTGACCGCTCCCGCCGGTGGCTGATCGCCGATGGTGGGAAGCGCCGCGCACAGCAGGAATAAAACCGGTGTCACAGAGAGACTTCCTCTAGCCGGATCTTACTCTTGTCCGATTCTCCGAAGCCGAGCGAGCCTGCAAATTCGATATGTCCGGGCTCCCGTTCGTACGTCTGGCGCTTCATCGCTTCCGGCGAGTGGTCCCAAACGCTCGGCCATCCTTCGGCTTTGCGCTTTTCTTCAATGATGTCCAGCAGCAAGCGGTCCATGGCTACCGGGTCGGTGCCCAGCATCAGACGCTTCGGCTCGAACCCGAAACGATCCTCCCGGAGAAATGGCCCCCCCTGCCACACGCCCTTGATTCCATCCATCACATGCAGCACGGTACGCGAACGCAGCGGCTCGACGTTGTAGAGACTACCGATGAACGTGAGAGTGTTGGTCTTCCGGCCTTCATGGCTGCGGGCCACATTCGAGAAGCTTCCGTAGGCGATGTTCTTCAGGCAGCCCGTCACGCCGGAAGCACCATGGTCCTTCATATTCGGAACATTGATAATCTTGGTCAGCTTCTCGGTCACCAGGCGGGACATGAAACTGCGCGTTTGATCCTCGGAGAAAAAGGCGACATCGAGAAAGACTCTCGGGTCGTATTCCTTCAGAGTGAACTGACGGCGATCCCCGGATTCCATTGCGTGGATCTGCACTCCGGCGGGAACTACGGCGGGATAGTTGGCATCATGCAACTGCCCGCCGAAACGTTCATACAGATAAACGTTTTTGGGAGAAACACCGCAGGCAATTACGTTGTGCGCGATCTCGGCCACCACCAGCGGATGCGACATCATCTTCGGCGAGCCGGAACAGTTCACCTTGATGCCCACAACATCATCTGGCGAAATGAAGGTGCGCCAAGCCTCCCGGACATCCGATGCTCCGGTCAGCTTCTTCATGGATGCCGCAAGGGCCGTGGCGACGCTTTGCGGATTTCCTTCCATATGCGCGCCGATGACGCGGCCGCGATAACGGTTGGGATCCGGACCCTTGGGGTATGGAGTGGATGCGCGGTAAGGCGGGATTTCCGTTACCGTCGCACCGCGTGCTACTGCCGCCGCGGCGGGGATCTGGAGAAAGTCACGACGCTGCATAGAATGAAACTATTATGGAAAACCGACGAGCGCTTTTGAAGGGAGCCCTGGCAGCCGGTGCAGTTGCTGTACCAGCGGCTGCGCAATCCAGACCCGTAAAGAAGGTCCATCGCAAGAAGGATTATAAGCCGACGCCAGGCGAGAAGCCGCTGTTCTCAGGCGCGGTCAGCTACGGCAACCTGCTGTTTATCGCCGGCAAGGGTGCCCATTTCGAAGGCGATATCAAGGCCCATACCGATCACGTTTTGAAAGAGATCCAGCAGGAGCTCGAAAACGCAGGGTCTTCGATGGACAAAGTGCTGAAATGCAATGTCTATTTACACGATTTGAACGACTACAAGGCCATGAACGAAGTGTTTCGGGGACGTTTCGGGAATGAGCCACCGGTCCGAACCACAATCGCGGCCTATGGCGGCATCCCGGGCAATTCTCTGGTCGAAATCGACGTAATCGCTTATATCTGAGGCGTACGGCGTCCGGAACGCCTTCTCAAAAGACCGTTTTGTTGGGGGGATAAGGACTATTCGAGAAGGTGTCCCGGTCTTACAGCTGAATTTATACTCTCCACGGCGAGAGTGAAACGGCTCTGGGGCGAAGCTACAACTCCGGAGGGTGAGCCTCCATTGTCGAGTGGCCGGCCGGAAAGCACGAATGTGCGAAGAAGTACTAGCAGTGTGATATGCTCCTTTCGCTAAATAATCGTTTTGGTGATTGGAGTGTTCGGATGGTGTTCCGCTGTATTGTTCTGCTGGCCATTGTGGCCGCTGCTCACGCTCAAGATTTCAGGGCCACGTTACAAGGCACAATTACCGATCCGCAGCAAGCTACCGTAGCAAACGCGACGGTATTGTTGCGTAATGCCGATACCGCCGTGGAACGGTCCGCCACCAGTGGCGAGGATGGCTCATACGTATTTCAGTTTCTCGCGCCCGGTACCTACAGCCTCACAGTACGCGCGACCGGGTTCCGCACTATGGTGCGGGACAGCATTACGCTGGCCTTGTCCCAGACGTTGCGCGAGGACGTGACTTTGACGCTCGGCGATACGGCCGAAACAATCCAGGTCCGCGCTGATGTCGCTGTGGTAGATACGGAAACAACCGCACTGGGAACAGCTATCCGCCAGGAAGTTCGCGACAATCTGCCGCTCAAGGGACGCAGTTCGCTATTTATGTTCGCGCTGACGCCCGGCGTTGTGAATAACCGCTACGGCGAGGATACGCGGCCGAACGATACCATCACCAACATCCTCTTCTCGGCGAATGGGGCGCCGGTCGCGGCGACCGACGTTTTTGTCGATGGTGTGGCGAATACCGTCAACGTCAATCGAGGAGTAAACATTTCCCAATGGGTTCCGGCCGTCGATTCGATCGGTGAATTCAAGCTCGAAGTGGGATCGTTGTCCGCGGAGTACGGCCGGTCCGGCGGCAGCATGACCAACATCGTGGTCCGCAGTGGAACGAACCAGATCCGCGGTTCGCTCTACGAATTTTTCCGGAATTCGAAACTGGATGCGAACCAGTTCTTTGCCAGAGGCCAGGGGCGTCCGCTGGCGGCGTTCGGATCGAATACCTTCGGTGTGGCGGTGGGAGGCCCGGTGTGGTTCCCCAAGCTGTACAACGGTAAGAATCGCACGTTTTGGTTCATGAACTACGAGGGTTCGCGAGAAGGCAATGCGGTCGATTTCACCGGATCGGTGCCGACGGTTCGAATGCGCTCAGGCGACTTCGGCGAAGTTTCCGCCCCGATTTACGATCCGTTGTCGGTGACGACGGTTGGCGGCGTTCCGACGCGAATGCCCTTCGCCGGCAATCAGATTCCCACATCGCGGCTGGATCCGGTGGCGCAGAGGATTATCGATTACTATCCACAACCAAATCGTGCCGCCTCCACTAGCCAACCATGGGTGAACAATTTCAACTTTTCCGGAAAGTGGCCGCGCGACTACAACATGTTTGCGGTGAAGATCGACCATCAGTTTACCCAAAGCTACACCACGTTCTTCCGTTTGAATTACGGTACGGCGGGCCTCATTTTTCCGCATCAGTTCGACGGAATTGCAACCGATGGGCGAAACGTGGTCAGCCGGCCGCATTTCGGCGCGTCCTGGGGCAACACGTTCCTGCTTAGTCCGCGCCGGACTCTGGACGTGCGCATCGGTTATGCGCGAGCCAAAGAGGATAATCGCCCGTGGTCGAATGGATTCGATCTCAATTCGCTTGGCTTTCCGGCTTCATATGTCAACGGGGTCCAAAATGCTGCGTTTCCGAACATTCGCGTCAACGGATTTATGAACCTGGCGGGCTCCGGGTACATCCTGGACCCAGGATATACGTATACGCTGCAGCCCAGCCTGTCGGAACAGCGCGGGAGGCACCTGCTGAAGTACGGCGCTGACCTGCGCCTGCTCTATGGCAACTTCTTCCGTAACCTGAATGGCTCAGGACTTTTCAGCTTCAACAACCAATGGACGAACGGACCGCGGGCGGATACTCCAGTGGCTGGCTCCGGATTTCCGATGGCATCGTTTCTGCTGGGCACGCCTGCATCGGGATCGATCGACATGAACAACGGCGTATCGATTCTCAACAAGTACTATGCGTTCTTCGTACAGGATGATTGGCGGATCACCTCCCGGCTCACACTGAATCTCGGTCTGCGCTACGAGTACGAAACCCCGCGAACGGAAAGATACGACCGGACGACGCGAGGCTTCGACCGCACGGCAGCGTATGATCTGGGCGGCCTACCCGTCCAGGGCGGCTTGGTGTATGCCGGAACGAACGGGCTCCCAAGAGGTATCTACGATCGCGATACGAACAATTTCGCTCCCAGAATCGGACTTGCCTGGTCGCTGACTCCGAAGACTGTGATCCGCAGCGGGTACGCGATGAATTATGTTCCGATTGTCGGTTCGGTGAATTCAGTCGGCTATTCGGTCACGACACCGATGGTGGTTTCGGAAAACGGAATCTCTATCACCAATCAGCTTTCAAATCCGTTTCCTTCCGGCCAGCTCACGCCAGTGGGTAATGCAGCGGGTCTCGAGACGCTGGTGGGGCAGGGAATTTCGTTTAACGAACCGGGAGACCGTACGCCGATTTATCACACCTGGAATGTGAATATCCAGCGGCAGGTTTTTTCGGGCGCCGTGTTTCAGGCGGGGTATATCGGCGGACGCGGCAACAGACTGACCAGTGAAGTAGCCATCGGCAATAACATCACCGAGAACATCAATCAGGTTGATCCGGCATACCTCTCGTTGGGCCGGGGCCTGCTGGATGTCGTCGACAACCCGTACTTCGGTATTATTCCGAGCGGTCCTCTGGCCGGCCGCACGGTTCAGCGGCAGCAGCTTCTACGCCCATATGACCAGTTCGGCAACATCACCCGGAACCTGCCGGCGTTCGGAAACTCCAGCTATCATGCTCTGCAAATGAAGTTTGAGACTCGCGGATGGAAGGGATTAACCACGATTATCGCCTATACATTTGCCAAGAACCTCAGCGATATCTCGCCCTATCAGAACCATTACAACCGCAGGATTGAGCGTGCTCCCGCCGCGTTCGACGTACCGCAGCGATTGACGACGACGATTAGCTGGGACGTGCCGATCGGCCGTGGCCGTTCCTTCGGGAACAGTATGCACCGGGGTCTCGATGCGGTCATCGGAGGCTGGAACATTGCGATGTTCAATACGTTTCAGTCCGGCTTCCCGCTCACCTTCGGCACGAATCAAAATACGCTATTTCTTGCTGGGGCAGGAGCGCAGCGTCCGAACGTGATTGGCGACCCGCTGGAGGGGATCACCGGATCGGTGCAGGAGCGGCTGTCACGTTACTTCAATACACAAGCGTTCGCTCAACCCGCGGATTTTACTTTCGGTAACGCACCCGCGAGGGCATCCTGGCTGCGTAATCCGGGAATGGATAACTGGAATCTGACACTGACGAAGACCTTTACGTTGACCGAGCGATTAAAAGTCAATCTCCGCGCGTCGTCGTTTAACCTGATGAACCACCCGGTATTCAGCGGTCCGAATACAACCTTCGGCGTGGCGCAGTTCGGTGTCATTTCCACGCAGGCGAACGTGAGCCGGCAACAGGAGATCGTGCTCCGCGTCCTCTTTTAGTCCCGAAACAGTTACAGATACGAGGGGCGCCTGACCGGCGCCCGTGCGATGGGGGTCCCGTTTGCGGGGCCGATGATATCCTGAGCCGTGGACTACCTGCGATCCTCCGCGACCACATCCGGAGAACGCATGAATCCTGATCGCCCGGTTGCTTTTCGTCTTATGACCGCCGGCCGCCGGCTGGCAGTCCGCGCGGGTCCGCTTCTGCTGGGTAAGTCGGTTCTATTGCTGGGAAACGCTTTGCTGCTGATCGTGTTGGGCCGTAGACTGCCAGCGTTCTCCTTCGCGCTGATTACTACCGTTTTCAGCGCCCAGATGATCCTAAGCCGGATTCTCCTGTTCGGTGTGGACGTGTCCGCTCTGCGTTTGCAATGGACCGCGGAAGATTCCAACTTAGTTCGTGGCGCGGCTGCAAGGATACTGTTATGCGCGGTCAGCGCTACGGCGTTCCTCTCCGTTGCGGTGACAGTGGCCGGACAGCTGGGAGTATGGATCGGCAGTGTCTGGTGGCTGCCCCTGATGATCGCAGCAGGTGCGATTGGTCTTGCTTTCATCGACTATGCCTATTGGCAGTATCTGGCGCGGCTCAACTATGCGCGGGCGGCGCTCCTGCAAGGGGGCTCCGCGTTCCTGCGCGCGGCGCTTGGGATTTGGGCGGTTTTAGCCGGATGGTCGAATCCGTTTCGGATTGTCGCGCTGCTGGTGGGGATTCCTCTGGTCATCGGCTTGGCGGCGAATCGAGGTGAGTTTTCTTTGGCGCGCCGCGCCCGGTTTAGCGAGGTGCGGAAGCTATTGCGGTACTCCGGATGGCAGGCCGTATCGACTGTATTTGGCACAATTTCGCTTCAATTCGGCGCGCCGTTGCTGTGGTCTCTGAGAAAACCTGTCGACGCGGCCATTATTGGATTCGCGGCGATGATCGGCACGGGTGGAGCAATTGCTTCGCAAGCAATGCAGGAATTCCTCATTTCCCGAGCCGCGCAGCTGAGTCAAAGCACAGTGTCTGTCTTTCTCCGCAAGGCCACCGCTTTATCGGTGCTCAGCGCGGCTGTTTTGCTTGGCGCTCTGGTTGTGGCATTCGATCAGATGGCGAGGCTGATGGATCCACGGCTTTCGTCCAAGCCGGCCGTGTTCTGGCTGATTTCGTTCAGCCTTGCGGTCTACCTTTTGCATGCTCCCCTGGAGGCGGTATGCCACTATTTGCTGCGTCCGTCATTGATCGTGATTAGCCGCGGAGCCCGAGTCCTGATCGCCGTCGGATTGGGTTTTCATCTTGGCGCCTCGCAGGGCGCTCCGGGCGTCGCATTAGCACAGTTGATCGCGGCGGTTTGCAGTCTTTTTCTTCTCGCCGCGCTTACGATGGCGGCGATTCTAAAGACTCGCGGGGAGCGAGCGCTGGCGGCGGAGGCAAACGCTCGCCTGTAGGCTTGCCTCGGTGATAGCCGGAATGGTTCTGAATTCCAGCAATCTATTGAATGCGCTTGCGGGACCCGCTCTCCAGGTGGCGAGCTGGTTCACGGGCAGCCGGATTGCAAGCATCCTGGACGAACTGGACGCCGCTCAATGGATGACTCCGTGCGAACTGGAAAACCGGGCTGAGACACGGCTATTGTCAATCGCGCGGTACGCGGCTGAGAACATTCCGTTTTACCGCAATGGGCTTCATCTGCCGTCCGGTTCCCAGGACGGATTTCATTTACTGAGCCAGTTTCCCGTCATCGATAAGTTCAAATTCCTCGACGCCGAAATGGAGCAATTTCAAGCGGCTGGATTGCTGCCCGCGCGTGGCGTCCGCCGGACGACTTCCGGGTCTACGGGCGAGCCATTCCTCTACTACCTCGACCGGGAGATGATGCCCGCGG
>CAYTVP010000006.1:26504-31791 GCA_964441675.1 uncultured Solibacteraceae bacterium
TACGACACCTGGTACGGACTAAAGCCATTCGACCGCTGTGCGCGCATCTCGTCGGCTCACCCGCCTGAGATGCTTCAAAGCTTACCGATCCGCCAAAGGGCATTAGCCGGAATCAAAGGCTTATATGAGAACCTGACGCAGCTTACATTGCCGGTATGGGAGATCGACTCGGGAAAACTGCAATCGATCTACGATCGGCTGCGCGAGTTTCGTCCGGCGTACCTGATGGGTTATACATCGACGATCGCATTATTGGCCGAGCATATGACCGATCGCAGCCTGGTGCACGATACAACCTTGAAGGCCGTGGTGAGTATTGCGGAGACGCTAACACCTTCCCGGAGGCGCGTGATTCGCAGTTGCTTCCATGCGCCGATC
Source organism: uncultured Solibacteraceae bacterium (assembly GCA_964441675.1). Lineage (GTDB taxonomy): Bacteria > Acidobacteriota > Terriglobia > Bryobacterales > Bryobacteraceae > JAPKYZ01. The sequence goes on from CAYTVP010000006.1 coordinate 26,883, forward strand.
GCCAATCGCTACGGTCTTCGTGAGTTTGGCGCCTGGAGCGCGCAGAGCTGTCCGGAAGCACCGGACTCTTTGCACATCAACAGCGAGATGGTTGCCATCGAATTTCTCGATAACAATGATCGTCCTGTTCGCCCCGGAGAATTGGGCAGGGTTGTGATAACTGACCTGCTTAACCGCGTTATGCCGTTCATCCGCTACGATACCGGAGATCTGGCGGTTTACGAAGGCGGCGCCGTGTGTCCCTGCGGACGTGGGTTCGCTCGCTTCGGCAGTGTGGAGGGCCGAAGCACGGAAATCATCGAGACACCGTCGGGCCGCACAATATCGGCTACCGTCATCGGGCGATACTTCCGCGACGGAGGTCCATTATTCGTCCATAAGGACCACATTGACTTTATCCGTCATTACCAGGCAATCCAGGAGGATGACGGGTTGATCCGCTTCCTGGTTGTACCGCAGCCCACCTTCGATGAACAACGCAAGGCGCTTCTTACCGAGGACCTTCGAAAGCTTTTCGGCGGCGATATCCAGGTAAGGGTAGAACCAGTACGAGAGATTCCGGTAGAGAGATCCGGTAAACGGCCGTTGGTGAAACGAAGGCAGCGCATCGCGGAATCCCGCTCGAAATCAGGAAGCTAATGGTATTCTGAAAAACGTGGAGATCGATGGAATACGCTCCCTGGTAGCTCGTTCGGGGAGTTGTTAGCTATCGGTCATTCTCCCCCCGCGTCCGCAGCTGGGAATTCGTGTTTCGCCGAAAAGTGATGGATTGACGAAAGTTCTGCTTGCGGAATTCTGCGAAGAAGGGGATCGCGTTTGGCTGATGTTGGAGTAGCTCCGCAAATCAGTCCGCCGCCGCGGACGGAAAAGCGTTCGCATTGGACGGCACAGGAGGCCAAGGGCCTGCTCTGCGCCATCGCAATTAGTCTCTTCTTTGCAGCGATGGGGCTGCGAGCCTCCTGGTGGGCGGAGCCCGTATTTCAGGATGCCACCCGTCATGCCCTGAACGGCGCGCTGATCCATGACATGATCCGCGACGGCGGATGGCAGGATCCGGTAGGCTACGCGCGCGGATATTACAGCCACATACCCGGCACATCCATTCCGTATCATCCGCCTTTGTTCCCGGTATTTGAATCGCTCGTTTATAGCGTTGCCGGAGTGAGTTATCAAAGTGCCCGTTTCGCGGTCGCCATCACTGTTCTGATCGGATTTCTGGCTTTCTACGAGTTGGTACGCCGCCTCTCGGGATCGGTCCTGGTGGGGCTTGCGGCTGCCGTCGCCTTCTTTTCGCTCAAAAGCTCCCTTTGGCTGGCGAGCGAGGTGATGCTGGAGTTTCCGTCGTTTATGCTGATTGCGCTGGCGAGTCTTGCGCTCTATCAAGGACTTTCGAACGGGCCGCCATTCCGGGGGCTGCTGGCATTCGGGATTCTCACTGCCGCGGCCATTTGGACAAAACAGCATTCCCTATTCGCCGTAGTGCTTCCGCTTGTGGGCCTGCTGGACCGGCGGCGATGGGAACTCCTGCGTGCGTGGAGATTCTGGTTGTCCATGGCAGTGCCTTGGGCGGCATTTTATGCCCTGCAGTCGCTCGCGCAGATGGCTAGCGCCGCCAGCAATAAAGGTTGGACCCGCAGTAAGCCGCAGAGCGTTTTTTGGCACCACGTAGGTTTCTACGCGGAGGTACTGCGCGATGATTTTGGCTTGTTCGGAGCGCTCCTGTTGGGTGCTGCAATCGCCTGGTATCTGTATCGAAGGCTGGTCGATGGTGCCCTTCAGAACCTGGACATCCTGGCCTTGTGGGCGGTGTCGGCCACCGGCCTGACCCTGCTACTGCCACCGTACGAAAACCGATATCTGTTTTACGTCTATCCTGCGCTTGCAGGAATCTTCTTTACCAGTTTACGGGACGTCTTTTCTGCCGCGAAGCTGCCGCGATACGCCTGGGCCGTACCGGCCGCAGCGCTGACCTTGTTGCTGGCATGGCACGATTGGCGCGGGCCGAGCGCGATGTCCGGGTTCCGTCAGGCAGCAGGTTTCGTTGCGTCGCAGTCCCCTCGCCGGATACTGCTGTGTTCCTGGCGAAACGGCGCGTTTCTATACGAATATCGCGTTGCCACCGGCAGATTGCCCGGCGCATACGTGATGCGAGGCGAGAGCTTCGAACCGGCTTTCTTTGAGCCCGCGGCGCTTTCCGAGTTTTTACACCGCATGGGTGTGGATTATGTTGTGGTGGAAGATACTCCGGACAGGGAGCCTTACGAAACCATTACAGAACAACGGATCCCAAATTTGCGTCTGAAGCAGATGATTCCCTTGTCAGTGGAACGTACGCGTCCCGGCGAGATTCGTGTGTACCATCACACGAATCCGTCGCCCGTACCAGAGAAATCTTTCCACGCGATCAGCGGAATTTCCGGAGGAGGCCGCACAATCGAGCTAAAATAGTAGGAACGTACTTTCGGCAGAGATGCGGTCGGCTCGCCGAGATGTGGTTCATAGTGGTAACAGCGGCTGCTCGCCACGTTAACTAACTTTTCATTTCAGTCACTAATTTTTTAAATACCTGGGTTGTAATTTTATCTGGGAGGAGTAGATTTTGATCGAAACCAAAAAGGGGGGCACTCAGACCTCTCATACCGGGACTAACGGAACGCAGAGAAAGCCCTCAGTCGTCATTATCGGTGCCGGACCGGCTGGATTGACCGCAGCCTATGAGTTATCCAAGGCAGGCGTTCCTTCCACCGTACTCGAAGCCGATAACATCGTCGGTGGCATTGCCAGGACAGCCAACTATAAAGGCTACCTGTTCGACATGGGCGGTCATCGCTTCTTCACGAAGGTATCCATGGTCGAGAAGATGTGGCATGAAGTACTGGGGAAGGATCTTCTCACCCGGCCACGCTCTTCGCGAATCTTTTATCGGAAGAAGTTTTTTAGCTATCCGCTCGAACCTGGAAATGCTCTCAGTGGATTGGGTCTCATTGAGGCGGCTCGCTGCGGCTTCAGTTATATGCGCAGCCGCGCCTTTCCCACGCGGCCTGAGCCGGACCTCGAAACCTGGGTTTCCAATCGCTTCGGCAGGCGTCTCTACGAGATTTTCTTCCGTACCTACACCGAGAAGGTCTGGGGCATGTCGTGCAAGGAAATCCGCGCGGATTGGGCTGCCCAACGAATTAAAGATCTCTCGCTCAGCTCCGCGATTCTGAACGCGCTTCGCCCGAAAAAGAAGAATCAGCCGAAAGACAAAGTGATCAAGACTTTGATCGGCGAATTTCTGTATCCGCGCAAGGGGCCCGGAATGATGTGGGAGGCCACGCAGTCCATCCTTGAAGCCGCGGGATCGCGGGTCGTAATGGAGACTCCTGTCGAAAAGATCTTCTGGGAGCCGGGCAGGATTACCGGTGTTGAGGCCGGCGGGCAGCGCTACGAAGCCGACCATTTTGTGAGCACCATGCCCATTCGGGAACTGTTCGAGAGCATGGAGCCGGCTCCGCCGCCGGAGGTGAAGGAAGCTGCTTCGCGCCTGAAGTACCGCGACTTTCTCACCGTTGCGCTAATTCTGAAAGACCGCAAGGCATTTGAGGACAACTGGATCTATATACACGAGCCGGACGTCAAAGTCGGCCGGATTCAGAATTTCAAAAGCTGGAGTCCGGAAATGGTTCCTGAGCCCCAAAACACATGCCTGGGCCTGGAATATTTCTGTTTCGAGGGCGATGGATTGTGGAATGCCCCGGATTCCGAACTGATTGAGCTGGGCAAACGCGAGCTTCTGAAGCTCGGCTTGGCCGAGAAGGATGACTTTGTCGATGGCACCGTGGTCCGGGTGAAAAAAGCCTACCCGGTGTATGACGAGCATTACCAGCAGGTCCTTGAGAAGGTCCAGGCTTTTGTCGATCAGATTTCCAACTTGCAGTTGGTGGGTCGCAACGGCATGCACCGGTACAACAACCAGGATCACGCCATGATGACCGCGCTGCTCACCGTGGCCAACATCAAGGCGGGGACGCGTCTCTACGATGTCTGGCGTGTGAACGAGGACGCCGAGTACATCGAGGGCGATGTCGAAGCCGGGACGTCGGCCGGCGCGAGTGGCGTCAGACTGGTGCCCAGACCCGTCGCCAAACCGGCCGGCGGCTCCACGCCGATCGCGCCGATCCCGGATTGAGGGATGACGCCGGCTACGAGGCCGCCAGCAGGCTCAGCCCGCTGACCACCAGGACCACGCCGATCACGATGAGCACGAAGTGGAGTCGCATGTGCCGTCTGCCTGTGAGGTATGACGACACCCGTGGGCCGTCGGTTAACCCGTGGACGTAAAAGCGCTGTAAAAAAACGGACGGACACCGCGATAGTGCACTTCGCAGCCGTAGGGCGTGCTTGCCGTCATCGCTGGTGTATGGCCGGCGACGAGCGCGGTCAGCGCCGCGTCGACATAGTTCGTGGCGCCCGCCAGTGAGACCGCTTCGGTCTTGGGCTGGTCGTCGATGGCGCCGTTGTAGACGACGATGCCGGCCGGGTCGATGACGACCATGTGCAGCGCGGTCGTCACGCCGTACATCTTGCCGACCGTGCCGGACGGATCGAGCAGCATCGCGGACGGCGTGGTCTTCAGCTCGGCGCGGTACTCCCGTGATTCCTCCGGCGTGAGGTAGCTGTGAAACCCTTCAGCGGACGAGTTGACCAGCAGCCACACCACGCCACGGTCCATCCATTTCTTCTGGAGCGCCTGCATGTGCCCGCCGCGGTAGTGCTTGGTCACGTACGGGCAGCCCTTCTCGTGCCACTCCAGCACCACGAACCGGCCCTTGAAGTCGGCCAGCGACCGGCTCGCACCCTCATCGTCGCTGCTCGTGAACAGCGGAGCCGCAGTGCCGACCGGAACCTTGGGCGCCTGCTGGGCGGG
>CAYTVP010000007.1:0-28378 GCA_964441675.1 uncultured Solibacteraceae bacterium
TCAGGAAGTATCCGGCGGGAGCGGCTTTTGTGCTCAGAACCAGCGGCGTCTTCATTTCGGGTTGGGAAACACCGCATCCATCTCTCGCGTGGAGATTCGCTGGCCTTCCGGCATCCGACAGACACTCCAATCGCCCGGGATCGATCAAATTCATAAGGTGAGGGAACCCGAGGAGAAGGAGCCTGCAAAGTGACAGTCGCCCAGGGCTTAGCGCGGTTTTTCAGCATTGAGAACCGCTATTTGCCGCCGCTGTTCATCACGACGATTTTGCTGGTTGGGCAGTTTTCATTCGGCTTGCTAGAAAGTTTCTCACGCACGCTGCTGGCGATCGGAACCAGCATCGTTTTTGAGCTTCTATTGGGGCGGCTGGTATACGGAAAATTCCCCAACCTTGCCAGTGCCTACATCACTGGTATCAGTGTAGGAATTCTGATTCGCTCACCTGAATATTGGCCCTATGCCCTTACCAGCGCTATCTCGATCCTATCGAAGTATGTCATTCGCTGGAATGGCCGTCATTTGTGGAATCCCTCGAACTTTGCCATTTGTGCAATGTTGTTGCTCACGCCCGAGTATGTCGCCGCATTGAGCGTTCAATGGGGCAATGATGTGTACCCGATGATGGTTGTATGGGTTCTTGGAGCGCTAATTACCTGGAGAGTGCGCAAGTTCCATATCACACTGACTTACGTAATCTCATTCGTCATCCTCGCGCTCGTGCGCAGTGCAATTACCGGCCATGCCTTTCTAGCCGAGGTCGCGCCGATTACCGGTCCTATGTATCAGTTGTTCATCTTTTTCATGATTACGGACCCCAAAACAACCGTGACACCCCGCTGGGCACAGTATCTGGTGGTGGTTCTCATCGCAATGGTAGAGATGGTCCTCCGACTGAATGAAGTGATTTACGCGCCCTTCTACGCCCTTACGATCGTTGGTCCCGCGGCCATGGCGATCGAGATTTGGCGGGCATCAAAAACCGATTCGCACATTGCAGAGAAGGTTGCGGCGGTCTGACGCGTCAGGGAACGTCAGTCCGAACTGAGTCCCGGCTTCGTCCGCTCCACAGGGCTCGTACAAAAGACTCCGGCGTCACGTAACGCGTATGAAACCTCTGCCAATCGGAAGGATGCAGCCGGTAGGTCTTATCCTGTTCAAGAGGCTTGAGCGGAATCGTGTAGTTCTTCATTCCGCGGTACGGCAGCGGCAGCACCGTTTTGGAGAATTGGAAGTTGTAGTCGCCTTCCTTAATCCAGCCATCACCAACCAGGACAAAGGCCCGTGTCCAACCGTCAGCCGGCGGAGGAGCCTCTCGAAACCGCATCCGCAGCTCATCGCCGGAATTCATTATGACGATTCGATTGTCAATTCTTTCGACTAACTCGCGAACGTCGCCATACCTTGTGTAGTAGCCTTCCAGGCTACGCCATTGCTGGCCGGTTCCGGCCAAAGTGTCATAGTGTGCCAGCTCGGGTGCCGTGGGTCCGGCTTGTGTGATCAGTGAGTAGCCACGAAAACGAAGCTCCGCGTCAGACGGACTCACTCGCCGAATTTTGGCCTTCTCATCGGGGAGGCCAACGGCCCACGCCAATCTATCCCAATAGATCTCCATATTCGTGCGTAAACGAAGCTTGCGCGGAGCGCGCGGATGGAAAACCCGGCTGAGATCGAGGACGACTGTCTTTAATCGGCCTGCTGGAATACCGAGGTGATCTTGCGCAGTCCGCCAGTTTCCAAACTCATCAGGAACTTCTATGCGCAGATCTTCGGGTTTGACACTGGTTCCTTGGCTCCGGGCCATGGTGATCGTGTCATCCCACGGATTAATAAACCCATCACCGATCAGATACAGAGATCCGTTCCGGGGGGCGTCTTCCGGTAACTCCAGTTCCACCCAGTGGTCTCGCGTCAGCCCCTGATACTGTCCTACGCCAAACCCGTCCAAGTACTTTGTATCGAGCTCCCGAATCGTCGCGCTGACATCACGCCCGGTATCATCCTTTGCACTGGCGAATGGACGCGGCGTGTCTGTTACATACAACTTCAACGGTGCTGGTGGGACAGTGACACGCTCATCGACGAATACCTGCGAGTCTCGCGGATGGTCGACAACGAGTAGAGAATAGTAGTCAATGTAGTAGGTTTCCCAATACTCGTCAGTCAGACGTAAGTCGTAGTAGCCATCACGCGGCACAAGTTGGTCTTCGTTGATCTTGAACCATTGCTGTGTCTGGTGAATCTCCTCCAGTAATCCACCGTCGTTATGCGCACCAAGTACTGCAGACATCGGAGCGACATCCTTCAGGAACCGCATGCGCTTTCCGTCCCAAGTAAACAGAAACGGACATGAGCCCTTCAAACGTTGCTGCGCCAACACGGATTGTTCCGCCTGCAACGCGAATTCAGTCTGGATGATCCCATTCGGCCATACGATTCGGGCAAACTCAACACCGGAATGATCGCCCAACCCAAAGTGAAGTCCCGGCGACTGGATAATCTGCTTCTGAGTCAGCAAGCCGGAACGAATCTCGATTTCTCCACCAATCCCAAACGAATTAATCCTCTGATCGCCCATCACGGTCGCCGCCCGAGTGCGAATCACTTGCCATTTGTATCCCTTCGTGCCACGGTTAACTGCCTGAGCAGGCGCTTGGTTACTCGACAAACCTATTCCGTCCAGCCGGCCATCCCGATTCAGATCCGCGACCGTCCTATAATCGAACGGCAGTTTGTCAGCTAGCGGCGTGAAGCGCTCTCCATCGCCAAGGAATGCCTGAGCGCCGGCGATGATGTCCAGGGCGCCATTGTTGTCCAGGTCTGCGAGGAGAAGCGGTGCGATCTCCGCGCCACCTGGGCCGCGCGTCGTTTGCGCGATCTCGGCAAAATCCCACGCGGTTCCGTAGTCCCGGTCCGACAATCGGGCGATCTTGAAATCGCTTCGCAGCAGCACGAAATCGATGAGGCCATCCCCGTTGATGTCTCCCGCGGCGACGGCTACATTGTTGTCAGCCGATTGCGCAGGGATGTCACGCTGCCTGTATGAACCCAGCCGCTCATTCCGGAAAACGTGCAGGCGCTGGTGCTTGTCAATGAGAGCGACATCCGGCACCCCATCGGCGTCGATGTCGGCGTTCGTGAACGAAACAACGCCATCGACACCGGGAAAGGGTCGAACAACTGCGAAAGTGCCGTCGCCATTGTTCCGCAGTACAACCGGTTCGCCTTCTAGCATGCCCAATACGACGTCCAGATCTCCGTCCAGGTCGAAGTCGGCGGCCCACGCGCCAGTGTAGGAACCACGAACAATAGCCGCAGGTAGTCTGGTTCTTGCAGTGACGTCAACGAAGCGTTTCCGAGTATCTTGCTGATAGATCCGGACTCCATCCGCGGTGGCGAGCACCAGGTCAGTCTTGAAATCGTAGTTCAAGTCAACGCCCAGGATCGCGTTACTACCAAGAGAAACGTTTCGTGAACCCGGTAGCGGTAATACCGCGCCGTCCTCGATATGAACCGACTTAGTGTCAGCCCATAAGACCGCGGAACCTCCGTCGCCATCGAGTGGTATGGCTCCGATCCAGCTCACGTTTGACGCGGCTGCGGTTCGAAGCGGTTGCTGCTCAAAGCGAATTTGCATATCGGGAGACGCCGGCTCCGAAGTTGGCGAAGGCAATTTCAGGAACGTCAGGAAGGGTTCCCCCGCTGAGTTCGTTGAGGCGCGAATCTCCTCGAGACTCCGCCGATAGCTCAATACGCGGACCAGCGTGTTCCGAAGGAATTGAGCGTGGATGGCGGCGTTGCGCAAATCTCGTTCGGCCGCCGCTTTCTGCATGCTGGCAAAGTACTCTTTCGTCGGTTCGGGCCAATGGTCTGTGTTCTGGCCCAAGACTGCAGCGGCTTCCTTCAAACGTTCCGGATCGTTCTGTTTCGCAGCGAGACGAATGATATCCAGCAATACTGGCTCGCTATGAGGCCGAAGCTGCAGAATCTGGTCCAACAGCTTTAAGGCGTCAGCATCGCTGTTGGCCGCCTGCTGGCGCTCTGTTTCCATTGCGAGCGAATAGAGCGCTCGCAAATTTGAGCGATCAAGAGAAATCGCCTTCCGGTAGTGTTCCAGTGTCTCGTGAGTGTTGCCGCGCCTGCTCTCCACCAGGCCGAGAAAACTTTCGATCGCACTATTGTCCGGAGCGAGAGTGAGAGCTTTCTCAAAGTTGCGGTACGCCGCATCGTGCTCCTGTTGGCGAAGCTCCAGCAGTCCCAGGTTCGCCCAGCCCGCCGGCTCTCCTGGCGCAATTTCCGTAGCGCGCGTCAACCCTTTTCGTGCATTCACATCTTCACCGGACTGGAGTGCCGCTAAGCCGAGGTAAAAGGCCGAACAAAGTTCCTGATACTCTCGGGAACCGACTGGGGGAAGAGATGGTTGGGTGCCGCACGCGTTACAAAAATAGAAAAGCGGTAACGTCGCCGCGAGAAGAAGTCTCAGGTTCATCTTTGGAAATACCGAATGGGTCGATGCCGGCTCCGTCTGGTGCCATTTTGCTAGCCGGCGCCGCAGCGAAGATCTATTGTTTCAGCTCGCTCTTCAACTTGTCGACACCTGCGAGATTCCGTTCCAAGCCCACTTTCGCGTCCACGTCCATCTGATGGTTCAGTATGCCAATTGGGCCGCGCCACCCGCTAGTGAGGACCGTTCGCACCATCGACAGTTCGGAATCCCCTTCCCCCACGGGGAGAATCTTGCCACCGCCCGCCTTCATCCCGTTGATGTTCACCGCCAGCAGATAGGGCTTCATCGTCTGGACGAGTTCCGGGAACCGTGCAATGTGCTCATGACCGTGGTGAAAGTTATAGACCAAGCCAATATTTTTCAAGCCGATCTTCTTGAGGATCGCGATTTGATTCTCCGGCTCGCCAAACCAGCCGCCGTGATTGTAGAGACCGATCTTGCTCCCAACCTCACCGAACTGTTGGGCAACAGGCTTCAGCACCGCAACGGCACGGTCCAGTTTCTGGTCTTGCGGCAGCTTTTCGAAATCGGCCGGAGGCGTGAGAAGGGTCCACAGCTCCGGGTGAATATTACGACGCTTAAACAGATCGAGAATGACGGGCAGATGAGTATTCTTCGAATCATCGAAGCTGACTGTCGCCCAAAAGGCCGCGAGTTCCACGCCATTCTTCTTCAGGGCGTCCACTTCCGCGTCGAATGTCGGGATGTCTTTCTCTCGCCAGTCGTAGGCCAGCTTGGTAATTCCCAGTTCCCGCAGCATTTCCGCCCGTTCTTCCGGCCCTCGATGCTTGGCATCGAACGGAACAATGCACCAGGCGATGAGGTTGCTCCTATCCAGCAGTTTCAACCGCGGCGCGCCAGCCATCGCCGCCAGCATCGTGCAGGTCAAAATCAGCGTGATTGTGCAATTTCGGGAAACCATGCGCTATCACCGTATGTGTATGAGTAGTCCTTGTCAACTTTTGACGGTTGCGCGGCCCGACATACACTCCTTATCCTGTCATCCTACCTTTTACGGCCATGAAAATCGGCATCGATAGTTACTGCTACCACCGGGCGTTCGGGGAAGTCTATCCACAACAATCCGCTCCCGAGATTTCGCGCGATGTGGAGTGGTTTATCGATCGCGCACACCAGTTGGACGTAGACGGAGTTTCGCTTGAGTCCTGCTTCATCAGCCCGCGCAACCAAGAGCTCCTGACGCGAATCCGGGAGAAGCTGGACGGCTACAAACTGGACCGCGTCTATGCATGGGGACATCCCGATGGGTTGGAGGGCGGAAAGAACGAAGCGGCATACGACGACATGCTCCAGAGTTTCGAGCACGCCCAATGGATTGGAGCCGATGTCATGCGAGTAGTTGGCAGCAGCTTGATGTTCCGGCATGAACCGCATGGCCCGCAGATTGAGCGCTTGTCCAAGATGTTTTCTCAGGCAATCAAGGAGGCCGAGAAGTTCGGTATCCGTCTTGCCGTGGAGAATCATATCGACTTCACTGCGGACGAGATGCTACAGCTGCTCACCAACGTCAACTCATCGTATCTTGGTATGAACTTCGACACTGGAAACTTCGTGCGGTTACTGGACGATCCAATCAAAGGCATGGAGAAGCTGGCGAAGTATGTTTACGCCACGCATATTAAGGATCTGAAGATTCAGCACGGCGTTGCGCCAGACGAATGGTACTTCTTCTCATCGACACCCGTTGGGGACGGCATCGTCGACAACTTCCGGCTGGCGGAGTTGCTGCACAAAGCCAACTATCAGGGATTTCTGGCGGTGGAGATCGATTTTCTCCATCCGGATTACGAAAACGACGAAGACGCCGCCGTCGAGCGCAGCGTACGGGAACTACGAAAAATCGCGGACTCCGTGACGGCGTCCGCCTCTCGCAGGCGCATAGCTTCTACAAACTAAGAAGGTCCTGCAGAAAGATTTCCCTTCCTTCCTGTGCGCTTTTGTAAGCAGCTTCGGCTGCCGCGAAGCTCCCGAGATACGCCGCGATGGAGCTTTCGAGCGGACACCCCGTTCGCAGGTGATCTATGAAGTGCTGTTGGACGGCCCGGACACTGTCACCTTTGTAGCCACAGTAGGTTTCGGGCTCGAAGAGGATCTCCGCGTCGCGAAAAATCTCGCCCGTAGCCAAAATGCGCAGCGCGCCGCGATCTCCGTCAATCGTCGTTTCCGCCATGGATGGCCCTGCCGGAAACAGATTCAGAAACCGGTGCCCATCAATCACACCATCGACTTCCGACTGATGAGATGTCAGCAGTAGAGCGCGGTCTTCTCCTCGAATCAAAGGATTGAGGCGCCGCAGGCGGGCTTGGACTGAGGAAATCTCTCCAAAAAAGAAGCGGGCCGTATCCAGGAAATGGACGATGGTCTCATAGACCAACAGCCGTGACATCTCGCGAAAATAGGGCTGATTGGGATAAGCGTTCGTCCCCTGGCCATCTCCCTGGCGAACGCGAAATCCATAGCAGAGCGGTATGCCTATCGCTCCATCGTCGATCAGTGCCTTGGCCTTGCGAAACCACGGCTGCCAGCGCCAATTTTCATGCACCATCACGGGAACACCTCGTCCGGCGACATACGCCACCAATCCGACGGCCTCTTCCAGAGTTGTTGCCAAAGGCTTCTGGCAAATTACGGGAATACCGCGATTCACAGCCAGCCGGACGAGTGCCGCATGCGTATCGGGTCTCGTGGCAATATCGATAAAATCCAGGTCTTCGGACTCCAGCATGGTTTCAGCACTGGAGTAGCTGGAAGAAGCCAGCGATTTCGCCCGCTCAATCATCGGATCGCAGGCGGCGACCAGAGAAACGCCGGGAATCCGCTGCCAAGCCTCGTGTTGAATTCGCCCGAAGAACCCGCACCCAATGAGCGCGCCGCGAAGGGTACGTTCGTTCATACCGTTCACCATAAGCTACGCGCCGTCTGCGTTGGAAGTGTACTAAGGTTGCTCTGAGGGAAAGACAATGACCCGACGAACTTTGCTGACGATAACGGCTCCCACTCTGTTGCTGGGCGCCACGCGCAAAACCGAAATCTCGATTCAAGGCGACCGTTTTCTCATCAACGGTAAGCCTACATATCCGGGCCGCACGTATAAAGGACACAGGATCGAAGGATTGCTGATGAACTCCCGCATGGTTCAAGGCATCTTCGACGACCGGAATCCGGAAACCGTAAAAAAATGGGCATATCCGGATACCGGAAAGTGGGACCCGGAACGGAACGTCCGTGAATTCCTGGCGGCGATGCCGGAATGGCGGCGTCACGGACTGCTTTCGTTTACTGTCAATCTGCAGGGCGGCAGTCCCGAAGGGTATTCCAGCCAGCAGCCCTGGGACACGTCCGGAATCGGCGAGGAGGGTAACCTTCTGCCCGACTTTATGAAGCGGCTGGAGCGTATCCTGGATCGTGCTGATGAGCTGGGCATGGTGGCGATTGTCGGGTATTTTTACTTCGGCCAGGACCAACGCGTCAAGGATGAGGCCGCAGTCAAACGCGCTGTCGAGAATGCCACGCAATGGATTGTCGACCACGGCTACCGGAACGTTCTTGTAGAAGTGAATAACGAATGCAATGTCCGGGCATACGATCACGACATACTGAAGCCCGCGCGGATTCACGAACTTATTGAGTTGGTCCGATCCAAAAGCGGGAAACGGTTACTGGTCGGAACTTCCTACGGAGGAAATGCGGTTCCTCTTTCCAATGTCGTGAAATCGTCCGACTTCCTGCTAATGCACGGCAACGGTGTCAAAGATCCGAATCGGATCGCCGAGATGGTGCGCCAGGCACGCGTCGTTCACGGATACCGGCCCATGCCGATTCTTTTCAATGAAGACGATCATTTCGACTTCGATAAACCGTCAAATAACATGATGGCCGCGATCTCCGAATATGCCTCCTGGGGATACTTCGACCCTGGGAAGAGTGATTATGTCGATGGCTACCAATGTCCCCCGGTAAATTGGGGGTTGAATACCGAGCGAAAGAAGGCCTTCTTTACCTTACTAAAGGAAGTAACCGGCGCATAAAGCCATGAAGGACGGGTTCCGCCTATTCGATACGCACGTTCACATCGGCACCGCGCGGCATAGCGGACGGCGGCACACCGTGGATATGATTCTGCGAGAGATGGATCGCTTTGGCGTGGACCGCGCAGTAGCGATTCCATTTCCCGTTGTTGACGACTATCGCCGCGAGCACGACGAGATCGGCGCAGCTGTGCGGACTCATCCCGATCGACTTACGGGCACGGCGTGCTTGAACCCATTCATTGCGGAGGAGGAATATCGCGGAGAAGTGCGGCGATGCCGCGAGGAGTATGGGTTTCGCGCCCTGAAGTTTCAACCGCAGTACCAGGGAGTAAATCCGCTTTACGAATCCAGTTCTTTTCTGTTCGAGACCGCTCTGGAGAACCGGCTCACGTTGATCGTTCATACAGGCTCGGGAGTGCCGTTTTCACTTCCTTCTCTCTACATCCTTCCGGCGCGCAAGTATCCGGACCTGAAATTGGTTCTTGCTCATTGCGGAGGAGGCGGGTTGTTTTTCAGCGAGGCGATCGTGGCGGCAACTTTGTGTTCCAACATCTACCTGGAGCTATCAAGCTTGTTACCCCATCAGATCCTTGAAGTACTTCGCTCTGTACCCAGCGACCGGCTTATGGTCGGATCGGATTTGCCGGAAAATCTCGATATAGAAATGCTTAAGGTAATCCAGCTTCCGGTGCCGGACGAGGACAAGCGAAACATCCTCTATAGCACCGGAAGCCAGGTTTTCCGAGAGGGGCGCTAGCCGCCTCGCTATTCGCCAGTTCACTTCTTTCGAAAAAGATCGCTCAGTTTTTTTACCGATTCATTAATGCCTTCGACATTGGGAACAGCGGCAGTCGATGTCAAGTCCTGAAAGTGCAGACTGTAATCTCGTAAGGATCTTACTTGCTGACCGTTCGGAAAAACTTCCAACTGCGAGATCACCAAGTCCCATGTGAAACCTGTGCCCAAAGGGCTATTTCTCGGAGGGCTATATCGATAAAGCTGGAACGTAGTATTGCGCGATTCTCCCGGGCGGAGCACGAAGGATGTATCGACAGATTGCCCCTTATCTGTTCCAATACCTTGGGCACTGGTGTCATAGGTTCCGGCGCGACCCCAGTAATATGGATTGCCATAATTATCCGTTGCAAGGCTGGTCTTGCCCTTGTAGGCCAAAACCAGAGTTTCCGAAGATACATTGCGCAACCGGAGGCTCACGCGAAGAACGTGATGGCTTCCAGGAGACGCCTGGCTGCCCGCTAGATTGGTAACTTCCGCCGTAAATGGACCAGCGCTAAAGCACCGCGGCCGGCCGCCGCACGCATCGTCTACCGGGGCAACGGCCGCCGCATTCGACAGAGGAGCCGGAGCGGGCGTAGTATTTCCCGAAATCTGCGATGGAGGCGGTGTGGCAGCGCCGGGCTGGGCGCTTGTCACACCGGTAGTACCGTTGAGCCCAGAAAAGCGGATGGCATGCTCTCGTCCGAGTTTGAACTGATTGCCCGGTATCGGCAGGATTTCCCGAACTGTCAGATCCAATTCATGAGTAATGCCGAGGATCTCCCGGCCGTGCCGAAAAAGTAGCTCAAATCGGCCGTCGCTACTCTCCCCCGGCTGCAGAACGAATTTCGGGTCGAGATTGTTCCGGCCGATGATGCCGATACCGCGCACTCCGGCGTCGCCCCGGATCACATAGCGATTTCCCTGGTCATCGACCGCGACACCAGCGTTCTCGACAAAACCAAGGATCAGCGGCTGTGGCGTTTTGTTCTGAAATCGTACAGTGGCGATCAGTATCCGATCCCGGCCGACGGTGCTAGCGCGAAAATCCGTCAATGTTGCCGCAAAAGAAGCGACCTCGGTACAGTTGGCCTGCCCGCCGCAAACCAGGGGTGTTTGATTAGCCGAAGCACGAACAGCCCCGCCCGGTGTCTGCGCGGTGCAGAAGAAAGCTGGCAGGAACACCAGTGGAGCTAGTCGAATCCACGTCGTCATATCACTGCCTCGCGCTGAGCTCGCCCAATCGACTGGGAGTACTCTACCAATCCTTCTTCGGCCGCCCGCAGGTTGTTCTTAATCTTCTTCCGGACGGACATGCCGAAGAGAATAATGGGAATGCCTACTACCGCGCCGATGATCGTCAGTGACATCGCCACTCCAACGATGATCGGAAAAACACCGAGTAGCTTCATTCGTCTGGTTTCCGCAAGAAGCTCCTCTTTCCGCGCATACAGAACGTCTGGATCGGAAGAGCCGGTCGCCTTCAGTGCACCAATCACTTGTTGCTTATCCAACTTCGCAATTGCCATGGAATTTCCTTTCAAGTCTTCGTACCGCGCGTTAAATCGCCCAGCCGTCCCAGTACTCTGTTGCACATCGACAGACGGTTTGGTATCTTTTCGACACCAGCCAGCCACCCGCGATCATTCTGGGCGAGTTGCACTGTACAGAACGCATTACGCGGGGTCCGATGAAAAACCGTCATCATGGCTGAAAATTTTTCGTTGTTCAGTCCGGAAGTGTACGCGGACACCGGCAGCCGGGAATCGCTCGACGAGGTGTTCAGCCTTGCCTATGAAGAGCTTCGACGCCTTGCGGGAGCGGTTCGCCGCCGCGATCATGCCGCGACTCTAAGCCCCACAACTCTCGTCAACGAGGCTTGGCTCAAGTTGGCGCAAACTCCCGAGGTTGCGTCGGCGTCTCACTTGCATTTCAAGCGGATCGCCGCAAGAGCAATGCGCCAGGTTTTAGTAACAGCTGCCCGCAAGAGGAATGCCCTTAAGCGCGGCGCAAATGCTGTAGCAATTGTCGCCTTCGATGAGGCGCTTGATGGAGCAACATCCTCCAATGAGGAGTTGCTTGCGCTGGATGCTGCGTTGGATGAGCTGGCACGCATCAACCAGCGCCAGGCCATTGTCGTCGAGAACAGGTTTTTCGGTGGTCTCAACGTCGATGAGATTGCTACACTCCTCGGAATTTCCGAGGCGACGGTGCTTCGCGATTGGCGAGTCGCACGCGCCTGGCTTTCTCGTCAACTACGCCGGGACGCCTGAAACCGTCAAGGAAATGATGGACCCTGAACGCTGGCAAAGAGTGCAGTCGTTGTTCCATTCCGTTGCCGCGCTTCCCCAATCGGAACAATTGGCTGCCTTGCAAAAACAATGCGGTGGCGATGCCGAATTGCTCGATGACGTTCGGGCGTTGTTGGAGATGGATCGGAAGGAATCTCTACTCGACCTTCCCTTCGAGCAAGTGGTGGATCAGGTATTTGACAACGCTACCGAGATACCGCTGGCCTATCGCAAGATCGGCCCCTACTCGATCGCGAGCATTCTTGGCGAAGGCGGAATGGGCACCGTCTTCCTGGGTCATCGCCCCGATTTGGGGGCCCGGGCAGCCATCAAGGTTCTGCGGGATGCATGGCTTTCTCCGGCTCGCCGGGAACGGTTTGATTTAGAGCAGCGAACGCTTGCTCAGCTGGATCATCCTAATATCGCGCGGTTACTGGATGCCGACAGTCTTCCCGATGGAACACCCTACTTTGTCATGGAGTACGTCGATGGAGTTCCTCTCGACGAGTACTGTCAGGACCGTAAATCGACGATCGCGGACCGCTTGAAGCTCTTCCGGGTCGTCTGCGAAGCCGTCCAGTTTGCGCACCGGCACGCGGTCATTCATCGCGACCTCAAGCCGTCAAACATTTTAGTGAGATCCGACGGCACGGTGAAGCTGCTCGACTTCGGGATCGCCAAGCATCTCGATGTTATCGACGCGGAAGATCTCACCAGGACAGGTCTGCGGCTTCTTACTCCGGCGTATGCGTCTCCGGAACAGATTCGCGGTGAGCAGGCGGCAATTCACACGGATGTTTATTCGCTGGGGGTGATCCTCTATAAGTTGCTGACGGGCCGTCTTCCGTTCGACGTCGCCAACCGCACTCCGGCGGAAGCCGCAGCCATTCTCGCGGAGCGGGAGCCGGTAAAACCTTCGCTTGTCGCAAGGCGTGTTGCGGAGCATTCCCGAGAGGAGCAACGAATCTTCTCGGCAAGCGAACTGGCGTGGCGTGATCTCGATGTGCTTTGCCTCACGGCAATGCACAAGGACATTGAGAAAAGATACTTGTCGATTGAAGCACTGATCCGCGACATCGATCATTTCCTTCGAGGAGAGCCTCTTGAGGCGCAGCCCGACTCATTAACCTACCGGTTGCGAAAGTTCGCCCGCCGAAATCGCAAGTCCGTCGCGGCTACCGCAGCCGCGCTTGTCATCCTGTTCGGGGTAACCGTTGTTTTCATGTTGCGTCTCGCTGCCGAGCGCAATGCCGCCCTCGCGGAGGCAGGCCGCTCAAGACGCATCCAACAATTCATGTTGAATTTGTTCCAGGGGGGAGATAGCGATGCCGGCCCTGCAAACGACCTGACAGTGGCAACGCTAATTGATCGCGGCGAGCAGGAAGCGCGAGTTCTGGATCAGGACCCGGTGGTACAGGCGGAGTTGTATCAGACGCTGGGAGACATCCATCACAAGCTCGGCCGCCTGGATCGCGCGGAAATCCTGATGAATATGGCGCTGGAGAAACGTCAGACCGTCCCTGGCACCAACGCGGCGAACATTGCCGAAAGCCTCGTGGCGCTCGGTTTGCTTCGCGTTGACCAGGCGCAGCTCGACGAAGCCGAGCGGCTGATCCGTTCCGGCCTGGAGAAAAGCAAACAAGCGTTGCCGGCCGATCATCCGGCGATTGCGGCATCGACAGATGCCTTAGGCCGCGTACTGGAAGAGAAGGGCGACTATGACCAGGCGATTCGCCTATTGGAGGAAGCGGTGCGTCTCAGATCCCGGAGTAATACTTCGGAAGTGGATCTGGCCGCAAGCCTCTACGAGTTAGCGAATGTGCATTTCTATGCCGGTCACTACCAGGAATCCCAAGCCCTGAACCGGCGAGTGCTGGAGATTAACCGCAAGACTTATGGTGAACGCCACCCGCGCGTTGCCGAAGCGTTCGTGAACCTCGGCGCCATCCAACATGAGCTAGGAAACTACAAGGAAGCGGAGAAGCTGCACCGGCAGGCGCTAGAGATCAACCAGGCGTTCTATGGAGGAAAGCACTATCGAACCGCTTCGAATCTCACCATGATTGCGCGGGCGCTGCTTTTCCAGAAGGACAATGATCAGGCTGTCGATTTACTCCGCGAAGCGTTGTCCATTCAAGAGGAGGTATTTGGACCAGACCATCCACGGGTTGCTTCAGCGATGAACGAGCTTGGCAACATCGCAATCATGCGCGGCCAGTTGGACGAAGCGAAGACTCGCTTCCTCAGAATGGTGGATATCTACCGCAAGATCTATCCCGGCGGCCACTATCTAGTCGGTATCGCCTTGTCGAATTTGGGCAGCGCATATATGACTGGAAACGACAATCGGCAGGCAGAGCAACATTTCCGCGAAGCACTTGCCATGTTTGCGCAGACGCTGCCGCCGGATCATATCAATATCGCAATCGCGCGAATCAAGCTTGGGCGGACTCTACTTCGCCAAAAGCAATACAACGCCGCTGAACAAGAGACATTGGCCGGTTACAAGATCCTTACCAATCAAGTCAATCCCTCTGTAAGTTGGCTGAAATCTGCTCGCAGTGACCTTGTTGAAGTGTACGGGTCGCTGGGTCAGCCGGAAAAAGCCGATGTCTTTCGTAAAGAATTGACGCTGATGGATGCGCAGAAATAATCGGGCGTTACTTTTCTGATCCTGGCGGCCTGGTTGCCAAAAGATAAAGAGTGAGAGGCTGCGATCCCGTTTCACGCACCTGGAATCCAGCTTCCTGCATGCGTAAAGTCCACCAATCGGCCCCACGCGTCCCACCATGGGAAAGAATCGGACCGTAGGCCAGCTTGGCCCACCCATCGTTAGCGATCAGAATGAGCAGGAAATCCCCGCCGGGCTTCAGGACTCGGGCCGCTTCGGCAAGAGCTTGCCCGATACCTTCCCGATTCAAGTGGTCTATCGCATAGGCACTGACGATGGCGTCGAAGCTAGCCGGCTCGAACGGCAGAGCCCGCATATCCCCTGTCTCTACGCTCGCCCGTTGGTCGACCCCCGACACCTTCAGATTCGAAAGCAACTTTTGCTGAGGGATCTGGCTCGTTCCGAAATGATGCTCGAAGGACTCGCCGAACAGATCCAATGCAACCAGCGTGGCTTTCGGCCGCGCCGTCAACAGCATGAGGGACGATCTTCCCGTACCCGCGCCAATGTCTAAAACCCGGCCGTCTCCCATTCGGAAAAAACTTTCCGTAGGCAGCGGAGGGATACCATTCGCGTTGAACAAAAACCGCGTCACCAGGAAGGCAGCCCCAGACCAAATAGCCAAGCCACTCAGCAACACCATCAACCATCGGCGCCATTTCCGTCTATATCCAAGAACCAGAAACGCCACGGCCGGAACGAGAACAACCAAGTGGCCATAGCTAAGCCACCAGGGGTATCCAAAGTCCAGTGAAGGGCTTGGCGAAAGTGTGACCACGAGCTCAATTCTCCTCCCGATACTGGCCTGTCCGGGACGCTGGTTCGATACCGCTTATCGCATTGCGGCGATAACAGCGTCCGTCAATTCGTTCGTGCCGGCTGTTCCGCCGACATCGCGCGTGAGATGCTTGCCCTCGGCATAGACGGCTTCAATGGCATCGCGCAGCCGATTCGCCGCCTCTGTTTCCGAGATGTACCGAAGCAACATGACTGAACATTCCATTAACGCCGTTGGATTTGCAAGACCGCGTCCGGCGATGTCCGGCGCCGAGCCGTGAACTGCCTCAAACACGGCGCAGTCTTCTCCCATATTGGCGCCGGGAACGATACCGAGACCGCCGACAAGACCCGCCGCGAGGTCGCTGATGATATCGCCATAGAGGTTCGGCAACAGCAGGACATCGAATGTCTCCGGCCGCATCACCAGCTGCATGGAAGCGTTGTCGACAATCAGCTCCTGATACTGAATCTCAGGGTGTTTTGACGCCACTTCGCGGCAGCAACGCAAAAACAGGCCATCCGACAGTTTCATGATATTCGCCTTGTGCACCGCCGTAACTTTACGGCGTCCGTTCGCCTTGGCGTAATTGAACGCATAGTCGGCGATGCGGATTGACGCAAAACGCGTGATGATCTTCAGGCTTTGCGCAACATCCTTTACAACTTCGTGTTCCAGGCCGGAATACAGGTCTTCGGTATTCTCCCGGAAGATCACCATGTCGATCGGCACATCGCTGTAGCGCGTTTTCACACCTGGCAGGCGGCGCACCGGGCGGACGTTGGCAAACAGATCCAGCTGCTTTCGGAGCGAAACATTGACGCTCTTGAACCCTCCGGCAATGGGCGTGGTGACTGGCCCTTTCAGCGCGACCTTTGTCTCGCGAATCGATTGGAGAACGTTTTCCGGAAGTTCCGTCCCGACTTTCTCCATAACGGCAGGGGATAGCTCGACTACCCTCCAGTCGATTTTGACACCCGTTGCTTCGACAGCACGCCGGGCAGCCCCAGCCACCTCTGGCCCAATCCCGTCGCCGGGAATTAACGTCACCGCGTAGGAAGACACACATTTATCGTGTCACACTGCCATACTGAAATTTCCCTTAGAACATGGCGAAAATCGAGAAAGTACTCCTCAGTGTGACGGACAAGTCCGGGATCAGCGTTTTTGCGCGAGGCTTGTCAAAGCTGGGGTGTCAGTTGATTTCAACCGGTGGCACGGCAAAGATCCTGCGCGAGGAAGGGCTGGCGGTAACTGAAGTATCCGATATCACGGGATTCCCGGAAATGTTGGACGGGCGCGTGAAGACGATCCATCCCCGCATCGCCGGAGGCGTTCTGGCCATACGTGAGAACGAACACCATATGAGCGCCCTGGAGGAGCATTCGATTCCACCCATCGATATGGTTGTGGTGAATCTGTATGCGTTCGAAAAAGCCGCCGCCGACCCGGAAATCCCGCTGGAGCAGTTGATCGAGCACATCGACATCGGTGGTCCGACGCTGATCCGCGCGGCAGCTAAAAATTATCAGGACGTGGCGGTGGTCACCTCGGCGCTCGACTACCGCGCGGTGTACGAAGAAATGCTGCGCAAACATGGCGTGCTCTCTCGGGAGACGCATTGGCGGCTGGCGCGGAAGGCATTTGCGCTGACCGCCGATTACGACCGCGCCATCAGCAATAACCTGAACACGCTCGATCCGCCGGAGCCGCCGATGCTCGATCTGCGCGTGCCGATCCGGCAGCCGCTGCGCTATGGGGAAAACCCGCATCAGTCGGCGGCGCTCTACTCCACCAGCGAGTCCGGCGTGGCCGGAGGGTTCCAGCTACAGGGAAAGGAGCTGAGCTACAACAATCTTGTCGACCTGGACGCGGCGTGGCAGCTGATTCTGGAGTTTAAACAGCCGGCGGCGGCGATTATCAAGCATACGAACCCATGCGGCTGCGCCGTGGCAGCCACGCTGTACGAAGCCTACCGGCGCGCGCTCGAAGCTGATCCGGTTTCCGCGTTTGGCGGCGTACTTTCGTTCAATCGCGTCGTGGATGGGAAGACGGCGGAAGATGTTTCGAAGCTGTTCGTCGAAGCGATCGCTGCACCTGGGTTCTCCGATGAAGCGATGGCTGTTTTTGGCAAAAAGAAGAATCTGCGGATTCTCCGGGTCGTGAAAACGGAGCGCGAAGAGCCCGTGGTCCGGTCGATCTCCGGCGGCTTCCTCGTACAGAGTGCCGATCACCGGCCGTTTCTTCGCGGCGAGTGCACTGTTGTGACCGAGCGCCAGCCGACGGAAGACGAATGGTCCGACTGTCTGTTTGGCTGGCGCGTGGTGAAGCACGTAAAGTCGAACGCCATCGTATATGCCCGCAACGGGCAGTTGATCTCGGCGGGCGCGGGCCAGATGTCACGCGTAGACAGCGTGAAGTTCGGTGCGGCGAAGGCAATACTTCCCCTGGCCGGATCGGTCGTGGCCTCGGATGCGTTCTTTCCGTTTCCGGATGGTGTCGAAGAAGCGGCCAAGCACGGGATCACCGCGGTGATCCAGCCGGGAGGATCGGTAAAGGATCCGGAAGTGATCGCAGCGGCAAACCGCTTGGGACTCGCGATGATCTTTAGCGGCGTTCGACACTTCCGCCACTAAAAAATACCTTCAGGCCGTCCTGGCCGAAGGAGCGGAAGCCCAATCTTCGGGCACATGCCCTTCCGGCAGAAGCGAGCCCTTTTCAAGGTGCCGGATTTTCGAGGCCGAACGCGCTGCGTGGGGATCGTGGGTTACCATCACAACCGTCTTGCCGTGCTCCCTGTTCAGCTTCGTCAGCAGCGTGAGCACATCCTGCGCAGAGTTGGCATCGAGGTTTCCGGTAGGCTCGTCGGCAAGGATCAGATCGGGATCTGTGACAATGGCGCGCGCGATGGCGACACGCTGCTCCTGGCCTCCCGAGAGTTGCTTGGGCAGATGCGTCAAACGATCGCCCAGGCCCACCAGCTTCAACGCGGTCTCGGCATGGCTGCGGCGCTCCTTGGCGCTGAGGTTGGTTAGCAGCAGCGGCAGTTCGACGTTTTCCACCGCGGTCAGCACGGGGATGAGATTAAAGCTTTGGAAAATGAACCCGATGTGCGTATTCCGCCAGTGCGCTACCTGACGGTCGCCGATGGAGCGCAGGTCCGCCCCCAGCACTTCGATATCGCCTGAGGTGGCACGATCCATAGCCGCAATGAGATACAACAGCGTCGATTTTCCAGAGCCCGACGGGCCCATTAACGCTACGAACTCACTCCGGTGAATGTCGATGGAGGCGTCCTTCAACGCCGTAACCTCAAACTGGTCGCGCTTATAGATGCGAGTCAGATTGTGGGTAACGATTACGGATTCACTCACGATGCCGCTCCTTTAATACGAACTCTGGCTCCATCCTTAAGCTCCGCCGGTGGATTCAGGATGATGTCCTCGCCACCGTTCAAACCATCTTCAACCCGGAGGCCTTCGCTGGTATTGCCGGTGACGCGGACGTTGCGCCGGATTGCCCGGCCGTCCAGCACGACAAAGACGGCCTCATCGCGAACAGCCGCACTGGGAATAAATACCAGCGATTTTCCGGGCGCCGGCGATACGCCGGCCTCGCGTTTTTCTTCGCTGATAAACGCAACGCTGGCATTCATATCGGGACGAAGTAAATCATCCGGCTTTATGACTTTCACTTTCACCTGCACCGTCGCCTTCTGCCGATTGGCCTCGGGTGAAATCTCTTCGATGAAGCCCTCGTACTGCCGGTCGGGATATGCGTCTGTGGTGACGATCCCTTTCTGCTTCGGCCCGAGGCGAGCGAAATCGTTCTGATTGATATCAAGCTCCACTTGAAGGTCGCTCAGGTCCGCCAGCGAGACCACGTAGCCCTTCGCTCCGCGGTCGCCTACAAAGCCGGTTGTCACAAACTCTCCCTTTTCGACGTTGCGTTCGAGCACAGTGCCCGACACGGGAGCCTTAATCAGGGTATTGGACAACTGCGTTTGATAAAAAGCTACCTGGCCCTTGGCTTGTTCAATCTGGCCACGCAGCGAATCGATAAATTCCCGTCGCGGTCCGAGCTTTACGACGTCATACACACGATCGAGCGAGTTGACGCGGGCCGCTTGCGAGTCGCGCCGCGCCACAGCGTCGTCGAGTGCCTGCTTTGCCATGACACCTTCAGCTACAAGCTGCCGGGTCCGCGTGAGAGTCACTTCCGCATTGGCTAGATCCGCCTTTGCCTGCTCGACATTGGCGAGCGCCGCGGCGATATCTTCCGGCCGGGAGCCATTCAGGGCTTCCTGCAGCCGGGCTTCGAGCGAGGCAAGCTGCCCGGTACCCTGCTGCAGCTGGGCGCGGTACTCGTCGTCCTCCAGACGGACGATCACCTGTCCTTCCTTGACGCGGTCGCCCTTTTCCACTCCGATCCAGGAGACGCGCCCGATCACTTTCGAAGCAACCTGAATCTTGTGGTGCGCAACGATGTAGCCGGTGGCGTTCAAAATGACGGAGCCTTGCTGCTGACCGGTGGAAACAGATTTGGCACGCACACGGTAGACATCCACTTCAGTGGCGGAATTCAGCATTCCGTAGACGAAGCGTGCGGCCCCGGCAAGCACAAACAGCGTAACGCCGGCAATGATGAAGCGGCGCGCCCAAGGCGAGGGTTCGCCAGCGGGCTTTTTCGCGCGATCGATTCGCAGGCTCTTTAATTCTTCATCCATGGGACCCTACCGGCTAATGTGACGGTACCTGTCAAATCTCGCGAAGAGCAGTGAGGATTTCCTTCCGCGCGGCGCTTTGGGCAGGAAACAAGCCGCCAAGCGCGCCTAGAAATAGCGCAAATCCGATACCTAACGCCATGATAAGCGGGGTTATCTGGAAGTTGAACGAGATTTCACTAAAGGTGATAAAGTTTCCGATCCCAGTGGAGATATTGTTCAGCGGCAAAACCAGCAGGCAGCCGAGTAATCCGCCCAATAGCGACAAAAGCAACGATTCCAGGAAGAAGCTGGTAAGAATGCTGGCCCGTGAGAATCCAAGAACGCGCAACGTTCCAATCTCTTTTGCGCGGCGCGAGACAGCGGCATACATGGTGTTCATCGCCGCAAAACAGCTCCCTACCGCCATAATCACCGAAACAAAGACACCGAGAAACTGTATGGGCGCGCCGGAAACAGTTTGGGCGTCAAAATACTCCTT
This sequence comes from uncultured Solibacteraceae bacterium, assembly GCA_964441675.1. Lineage (GTDB taxonomy): Bacteria > Acidobacteriota > Terriglobia > Bryobacterales > Bryobacteraceae > JAPKYZ01. The sequence continues at coordinate 20,278 of CAYTVP010000007.1, forward strand.
TTCATTCATCGCTTTGACATTCAATTTCTGATCGCCATTCAGGTCGTTGATCAGCGCCTGCGCGGCTACCGGATCGGTCGCTCGAACCAGGGCCGAACTCAAAACTTCCGAACGGTTGTAGTCGGAGCTGATCTGGTTGATATCGCCCCAGATCTCGCTGTTGACGGCCGTGCGTCCTCCATCCATCACCCCGACGATCTGCCAGTCGCCGCGGGCGAAGCGGATGCTCTTGCCCACCTGGGCGTCGGGGAAACGTTCCGCCACCGATTTCCCCACAACGATCTCGCGCTTGCCGGGATCGAACCAGCGTCCGGAGGCGAGCTTAACCTCATTCCGCAGCTCAGCACCTTCGATCGGCAAGCCGCGAATTGTAACATTCGCTCCTTCGGGAGCATCAAGGCGCGGAAGATTGACGACCTGGATCATCTCCAGAGACGTCATCGGCTGGCCGGCGGAGTTCCGCGCGATGCCGGGCTTGAAACGAAGCTCCTGATAACCGGCCCGGCTGAAGTTGCTGTTCAACTCCGCGGTGGCGCCCTTCCGCATCACCAGCACGTTCAAGGGATTGCCGGAACTTGAAAAAGCAGTTCGCAGCCCGTCCACCAGGGCGAGAACGCTCAGCAGCACCGCGACGGTAAGCCCGATGCCGAGCGCGGTCATAATCGTCGTCGTGCGGCGAACAACAAGGTTGCGGAAGTTATACGAAAGCGGAATCGCCATAAGTTATCCGGCAAAACGGAGACTGTCGAGAATTCTGGTGCGCGAGGCGCTCCAGGCAGGGAACAATGCAGCAACCAGGCCTACGATCGCTCCCAGACCGAGGCACAGCGCCGCTGCGCCCGGCGTCAGCGACATAGTTCGCATCTGGAACGAGAACGCGCCTGCGATTTCAGCGAGCACGCGAGTCAATCCCATCGCCAGCAGACAGCCGACTGCCGCCCCCAGAATCGAGATGACAACGGCCTCCGCCAGGATAATCCCCAGTACGCTGCCGTTAGTAAATCCAAGTGTCTTCATCACACCGACTTCCTTGACGCGCTCGCGCACGGACATCGCCATTGTGTTCGCGCTGACCAGCAAAATGGTGAAGGTGACCGCGCCGCAGATGGCAAACAGGAACATTTTCACATTGCCAAGGAATGAAGTGAAGCTGAGAAGGAACGCCTGTTCGGTTTCCGTGCGCGTCTGCACGGTGGAATTCTTGAACATCTCGTCCACATCACGGGCAATACGCGGGACATCTTCCTTACTCGCGGCCAGGATCGAAAACGTTCCAGCAAAATCGCGGCGGCCGGCGGATAAGCTCTGATATAGGTACTCAAGCTGGAAGTACATGGACTCGTCTTCCTCCGACGAGTCGTATATGCCGCGGATGGTGAAATCCATATTGCCCGGGAAAATGTCCCCTTGCAGAGTGATCCGGTCGCCAAGTTTAAACCCGTGCTTCTCCGCCAGCTTCCTGCCAACAATACAGGCGGTGCGCTCCCGAATGAACGCCTGCTTCTGATCCTCCGGAAGGACGATGTCGGTCTGAACCTTAAAGAAATCTTCCGGCTCCACAGCGAAGCGGGCAAAAAGGTTCCGCTGATCCCGCGCGTCTTTATAGATGCCTCCGTACCACTGGGAAATGTAGATGGCCTGAACGCCCGGTACCTGTTGGATCCGCTGTTTGTAGGAGGAGGGCATGATCATGGTGAGCGAAACCCGATTCCGTGTAATCAGCCGCAGCGCCTGGCCAGGCGTGGGCTCCGACAGATAGAGAGCGCTATACATCGCGAACAGCACACCCAACAAACAAAACGATGCAGCGATGCTACAGATAGTGAGAATGCTGCGGCGGCGGTTCCGCAACGCATTCTTAAACACAAGCGGCAGAAACCGAAACATGTGACTTATTCTACGAGAGCGTGCCGGGACAGGTTCGAGGATTAGACAGAATGGCCGAATCGCGGGATGAATGGTTTATGCGAGAGGCTCTACGGCTGGCAGAGGCGGCAGAAAGAGCGGGAGAGGTGCCAGTCGGCGCAGTGGTGGTGGTGAATGGCGAGATCGCGGGCCGCGGTTGGAACGAGCCGATCTCCCGCCACGATCCCACCGCCCATGCCGAAATGAACGCGCTGAGGGCCGCGGCATCGGCTGTGGAAAATTACCGCCTGGTGGATGCCACGCTCTACGTGACGCTGGAGCCATGCGCGATGTGCGCCGGAGCGCTCGTGAACGCGCGCATCCGCCGCCTGGTATTCGGAGCGCGCGACCTGCGCTTCGGCGGAGTACGGAGCAAATTACAGATCGCCGATTCGCCGCTGTTCAATCATCAGGTTGAGGTCGAAGAGGGGTTGCTGGCAGCGGAATGCACCGCGCTGCTGAGGCAATTCTTCGAGAAACGCCGCGGTTAGATCGGATCACAGCCCACGGGGGAATGGGACTTCCGGCGGAACGAGCGATTGGTCCAGCAACTCGCTCCAGAACGCGTCCGGGATGGGTTGAGAGATAAGCGCCATATTCTCGTCCAGTTCCTGTGCCGAGCGCGCGCCGGGGATCACGGAAGCAACAGTGGGATGACCGAAGGGGAATTGAAGAGCAGCGGCCCGCAAGTCGATTCCGTGGCGTTCCGCAATCGTACGCATTGCGGCTACCTGGTCGAGTAATGGCCGCGGCGCGGGCTCGTAATTGAACGTCTTGCCACCCGCGAGAATTCCGCTGTTATAAGGACCACCGATGATGATGCTGATGTTTTTGCGTTCACACTCGGGCAGCAATTCTGCCAGGGCAGTGTGATCGATGAGCGTGTACCGGCCGGCGAGCAGGAAGCAATCGAAGTCGCCTTCTTTGGCGAACCGGTGCAACATCTGCCACTGGTTCATTCCGGCGCCAATAGCACGGACTACGCCCTGCTCGCGCAAGCTATGGACGGCCGGATAGGCGCCCTTCATCGCATCTTCCCAGTGCTCATCCGGATCATGGATCAGCAGAATGTCGATCCGGTCCACCTTCATACGGCGCATGCTTTCCTCGAAGCTGCGCATAACCGCGTCGTAGCTGAAATCGAACTCCCACCGGAACGGACTGGGATTCTTCCACTGCACGCCGGTAAGCTTCTCGGGATCTTCCGGTTGAAGCAGCCGTCCTACTTTGGTTGAGAGCACGTAGGAATCGCGCGGGACACCGGAGAGTGCCTCGCCGAGAAGCGATTCGCTTTTTCCGTGGCCATACATCGGCGCCGTATCAATAAAGTTCAGGCCCGCCTCAAGAGTGCGCCGAATGGCGGAAAGCGCGTCGCGATCATCGACAGCCGTATACAGTCCCGGCAGCGCGGCGGTGCCGAGGCCGAGCCGCGTAACCTCAAGGCCGGTACGTCCAAGCTGAGCTTTGTCTGTTGGTTTCATCCGCTCGTCAGAGTACCGCGCCGCCTATAAGGAATGCCACGACACGGTAGTCTTTTTGTTACAGGCTTAAAAGAGAAAGATCTGTATTGATGACACGCAGGCACGCGTATTGGATCTGCCAGGTCGTAGGGTGGAGCTTTTACGGGCTTCTTGGCTACATCGTCAATTCGGTATGGCCGCCCCCTCAAGGATGGCATTTCAGCGTCCACATTACGGGTCCCGTTGTAGCGATGATCGTGACGCACATCCTGCGCGCGGTCATCCGCGGCCTGGGTTGGCTATCGTTGCCTCCTGCCGAACTGGTGCCGCGCATGATTGGATCGACCGTCGTCTGCGCTCTGATCATCAGCCTGTCGATCGGCCTTGCCATGTCGCTTGGCTTTCGACTATTCCCGCTGGCCGATCACCGCTGGCTTCCCTATCTGGCGGGTGCCGTGATCTGGCTGGTGCCAGTGGCGGTCTGGCAGTTGATCTATTACAGCACTCACTATTTCGAACGAATGCGCCACGCGGAGTTGGATCGTGTCCGGCTGGATGCCGCGGCGAAGGACGCACAGCTGCGAATGCTGCTGTCGCAGTTGAATCCTCACTTCCTGTTCAATTCGCTGAACTCGCTGCGGGCGCTGATTGTCGAGGATCCGGCGCGGGCACAGACGATGGTGACGGAGTTAGCGGGAATCCTACGGTACTCGCTCCACGCAGGCCGTGCCGATACCGTGCCTCTTTATGCCGAAATCGAAGCAGTAGCCTCTTACCTGAAGCTGGAGGCAATCCGGCTGGAGGAACGGCTGCGTGTTCAGCTGAACATCGATCCGGAAGTACACGATGCCCTCTTGCCCCCGATGCTTTTACAGACTTTAGTGGAAAATGGCGTGAAGTACGGAATTTGCCGCGTGAGGAACGGCGGCGAGATCCGTGTAGCCGCGCGGCGCGCGGGAGATGACCTGTTGATCGAAGTCTCGAACACCGGGCAGTTGTCGGTTGTGAGTACGGGCACTCGGATCGGGCTCGATAACGCACGGCAGCGGCTGGCGATGATGTTCGGCTCGGCGGCGTCTCTGCTGTTGTTCAATCGCGACCCCGGCACGGTTGTTGCAGAGTTAAAGATTCCCTATGCGCGTGCTGCTGATTGACGACGAAAGGCTAGCGCGAGCGGAGCTACGGCGGCTGCTGGCGATGTATCCAGCTATCGAAATCGTCGGCGAGGCGCGCGACGCGGCGGAGGCTGCGGAACGAATCCGCGAGTTGACACCGGATCTATTGTTCCTGGACGTCCAGATGCCGGATAAGGACGGCTTCGAACTGCTGGAAGATCTCGACCGCGTTCCGGCGGTGATCTTTACAACGGCTTACGATGAGTTCGCGATTCGCGCCTTCGAGGTAAGCGCGATTGATTACCTGCTAAAGCCGATCGTACCCGAACGTTTGTCCACCGCGATCGAAAAGGCAGCCCGCGGCATGGTGCATTGGGAGATTTCACCCACGTCACTCAGCCCGGATCATCGGATTTTCGTCAAGGACGGCGAACGATGCTGGTTTGTCGCGCTGCGCGAGATCGCTTTGCTGGAATCCGAGGGTAATTACACGCGGCTCTACTTCGGAGGGAATCGCCCTCTAATTGCGCGATCGTTGAATTATCTCGAAGAACGCCTGGATCCGGCGCTGTTTTTCCGCGCAAGCCGCAAGCACATCCTGAACCTGAAATGGATCGAGACGATCAATCCGTGGGGAAACAGCGGGCTGCTAGTGAAGCTCCGGGGCGGGCAGGAAGTGGAAATGTCACGGCGTCAGGCCAGCCGCTTTCGGGAGACGATGTCGTTATAGCTACGGCCGGTTCTTGTACTTCTCGTAAAGCCGCGTGTGCTTATTTTCGAGGCTGATCGATTGGCCTTTGATCCACATCGCGGTCACTTGAGTACGATGCTCCAGCAAATCCCCGTCGGTGAGGATCAGATCCGCCCACTTCCCCTTGTCGATGGAACCATACTGATCGGCAATGCCCCAGATTTCAGCAGGACTGAGGGTGACGGCGCGGATGGCGGCTTCTCGGGGAAGACCATAGCCGACACCGAAACCAGCCTCAAACGGAAGATTGCGGGCGAACAGAGTGTCGAACGTTCCGAAGCTGAATTTGATGCCGGCGCGATGGCACTCCGCCGGAAGCGAATAGTTCTTATCGTAGTGGTCGTCCTCCTCTTCGGGGGGACGGGAGGCTTCCGAGAGGATTACCGGAATGCCTCGCTTGCCAATTTCTTCCAGAAGTTTGCCGGGGCGCTGCACGTCGGCGAGGATACCCTTCAGTTTCTGTTTGTCGAGAAACTCGATTGCCGCCCGAATTGTCCGTTCCTCGCGAGCATGGATCATCAAGGGAACTTTTCCTTCAAGGATAGGGATCATCGCTTCGAGAGCAAGGTCGGTGGGCAGATCTTTTGCGCTGGCTGATTTGGCCGTCTGATAAGCGCGCGCCTTATCGAAGTATTCCTCCAGTTCCTTGACCCGCTTATCGTAGAACCTCTTGGCTTCGCGGTACGGATTGCGGTTGGCTCCCATCTCGAAACCGCTAAAGGTTGCAGTCTCGATTGTGGGAAATAGAATCTGTAGGGCGGCAGAACGGCGAATCTCCATTTCCTCCCACGTCCAGCCGCTCAAATGGATCATGGACGCCTGGCCGGGAATCAATGCTCCGCCGCCGGCCTGATGGGGCCCGCCGCCGGCCTGACGGGGTCCACCGCCGGAGAAGGGGGCCGGCATGGTGATGGCCGCCGTGACACCGTTGGCACGTGTGACCGGCAAAAACTCGCTTTCCGGATTTACGGCAATCAAGGCGCGAAGCTGCGGGTTAAACACGCCAAGTTCTCCCGTATCGACTGTTTCCCGCACAGACGAAATCTCGCGAAGTCCCAACTCCGTCGCGGAATTGATCAGCCCGGGCCATGCGTGAGCGCCCTTTCCCTCGACGACCTCGATGCCCTTGGGTCTCGCCAGCTTCGTCCCGACATCGGCAATCTTCCCGTCAATCACCAGCACCATTCCATTTGCGATATCCGGTCCGGATACGGGATGCACAGTGACATCTCGCAACAGGAATGAATTCTCGGACTGAGCCGCGGCGAGCGCGCAGACGGACGCGAGAATGACAAATCGCATCAGTTGGGCCTCCGCGCCGGTGACGATTCCTTCTTCTTCTGTTCCTCGACTTCCCGAGCCCGATCGAGCAGCAGTTTCTTCCGGGCCGCTTTCGCCGGCCGCTCCTCGATATCCTTCTGACGGTCGAAGGTCAACTTACCGTCTACCCAAACCTTTTGCGCGACCGCATATGTGGAAAGCGGATGCTTATCGAACAGCACCAGATCGGCGTCCTTGCCGGGCTCAATTGATCCGACGCGGCTGTCCACTTCCAACTGCTTCGCCGGATTCAGCGTGATCATCGCCAGCGCCTCGGTTTCGGTAACACCGCCGTACTTGATGGTTTTTGCGGCTTCCGTATTCAGGCGCCGGATTACGTCGGACGAATCGGAATTGAGCGATACCAGCACGCCCTTTCGCATCATAAGCGCCGCATTGTACGGAATGGCGTCGAAAGCCTCGATCTTATACGCCCACCAGTCGGAAAACGTAGACGCACCGGCGCCATGTGCGGCGATCTCCTTCGCCACCTTGTAGCCCTCAAGAACATGTTGCAGCGTGCGAATCTTGAAGCCGTAATCGTCAGCCACGCGCAGCAGCATCAGGATCTCGTCCGCGCGGTAGCAATGAGCGTGTACCTGACGCTTGCCTTCGAGGACTTCAACAAGAGGTTCGAGTTTCAAGTCGCGCCGCGGAGGGATGACCGTTTCTCCGCGTCGAACACGGTCGTTGTGTTCCTTCCATTTCGCCTGGTAAATCCTGGCATCGTTGAATGCCTGCCGGATCACTCCTTCGACGCCCATGCGCGTGGCCGGATACCGAAGGTTGCCTGGGTTGGTACCGCCACGTGACGATGGTTGCGGGTTGCCCCGCCGCTTCGGATTCTCCCCAAGAGCGAATTTGATGGACGGTTTCGCACCTTCAAAAATCATCTCTCCGGCGGATTTCCCCCATCGCAGCTTGACCAAGGAGCATTTACCGCCGATTGCGTTCGCCGAGCCATGAAGAATGTTGGCTGTCGTCACACCGCCAGCCAGGGCGCGGTAAATTTCGATTCGGGAAGGATTGAGAACATCTTCGATCCCCACCATGGACGACACCGACACGCTGCTTTCATTGATGGCGTCAGCGCCGATATGTGAGTGACAGTCGATAATGCCGGGCATCAGGTATTGATTCTGTGCCTCGACGATCGTGGCCCCGGGGGGCACCATCACTTTCTCGCCCATCTCCTTGATCTTTCCGTTCTCGATCACCACCGCGCCTTTAAAAGCGGGCTTCGAGACGGGCAAAATGTTGGCGTTCTGCACCACAATCGTCTGGGCGGCAGCGCCGAAAGCGCAGAGGAAAAGAATCAGCCTCATTGCGTGGCCTCCGATTTCGCGGGCGCTGCGGGTGGCGGAGGTTCGTGCCGTACGCCGTCAATGAACAGATACTCAATCTGCGGTTTTTCGACGAAGAGGTCGCCGCGGGTAATTACCAGATTCGCGATCTTTCCCTTGTCGATGGAGCCGAGCCGGTCCGCGACCCCATATATTTCGGCAATAGACAAGGACATCGCGCGAAGTGCTTCTTCCTGCGTCAACCCC
>CAYTVP010000008.1:0-1878 GCA_964441675.1 uncultured Solibacteraceae bacterium
CTGGTCTCCGACGTGACCTCCGAGGTCGGGGCCGCGATCCGGCAGGTCACCGGCCAGCCGCTAAAGTTTGTCGGCACGGGCGAAAAAACCGATGCCCTGGAGTTGTTCCATCCCGATCGCGTCGCCCAGCGCATTCTCGGCATGGGCGATGTCTTGAGCTTCATCGAGAAGGTCGAGCAGAACATCGATCAGAAGCAAGCGGAAAAGATGCAGCGGAAGCTGATCGAGAACGACTTCTCGCTCGAAGATTTCCGCGATCAACTGAAGCAAATCCGGAAATTGGGTTCTCTCGGCGATCTGATCGGCATGATCCCCGGTGCGGGTGCCATGAAGGAATTGAAGAACGCCAAAGTCGACGACAAGGAGTTGACCCGTATCGTAGCGATCATCGATTCGATGACTCCGCGGGAGCGGAACAACCATATGATCATCGACGGCAGGCGCCGCCGCCGGATCGCCAAGGGAAGCGGCACGCAGGTGCACGACGTCAATAATCTGCTGAAGCAGTATGGCGAAGCGCGCAAAATGATGAAGCGATTCCAGGGCGGGCTGGCTTCCGGAGCGCTCGGCAAGAAGCTTCAGAAGTTCAAACTGCCCACCATGGAAGATCTCATGAAGATGAAGTAGGGCGGCTCCAGAAATTCTTTTGTTCAAGTTCAAGCGAGGTACTTTTCGTTCATGTTGATGATTCGTCTGGCCCGGTTCGGTTCCAAAAAGAAACCGACGTATCGCCTGGTAGTAATTGAGAAGGAGCGCGCCCGAGACAGCCGCGCCGTTGAGGTAGTGGGCCACTATAATCCCGTGGCACAGCCGAATGTCGTGAGCCTCAAACACGAGCGGATCCAGCATTGGATCAGTAAAGGCGCGCAGCCCTCGGACACCGTCAAGCGGCTGATTGAAAAGAATCCGGCGCCCGCGGCGTAGTTTCGACCGCAGTGTTACCATGCATGACTTGGAAGGGCATGACTTGGCAGGCATGACTTGGAGGGCCCGGTGATGAAGGAGTTGGTCGAAGATATCGCAAAGGCGCTCGTAGACATCCCGGAACAGGTGGAGGTCCGAGAGGTCGAGGGGGAGCAAGTCACCATCCTTGAGCTGAAAGTCGCGCCGAGCGACCTGGGAAAGGTGATTGGCAAACAAGGCCGTACGGCACGGTCCATACGGACGTTGCTGGGCGCCGCGGGAATGAAGCTAAACCGCCGGTTTACGCTCGAGATTCTGGAGTAGCACTATGAAACGCGTCGCGATCGCGGCGCTGCGCCGGCCTCGCGGTATCCGCGGCGAACTGGTAGCGACTTCGCTCAGCGACTTTCCGGAGCGGTTCTCACAGCTCGATCGCGTCTGGATCGGGGATCGCGAGCTGGAAGTGGCGAATACGTGGTGGCACGGTGACGACCTGGTTTTTAAATTCGCCGGTATCGATTCAATCGATGCCGCGTCGGAACTGGCCGGGTTCGATGTAGAGATCCCCGAGGACAAACGGGTAGCTCTTCCGCCGGGCGCCTGCTATCCCGATATGCTTGTCGGCTTCGAGGTGTTCGCAGAGGGCCGCAGCTTGGGCCGGGTGAGCGGCTGGCAGGAACTGCCGGGGCAAACTCTGCTGGAAGTGGGAGAAGTGGAAATTCCGTACGGGCTGGTAAGCCGGGTTGATATGACCGAGCGGCGCCTGGAAGTAGCGTTACCAGAAGGTCTTCTGGATTTGAACCGGTGATGAGGTTTCACGTTTTGACGATTTTCCCCGAGTTTTTTCGCGGGCCGTTCGAGCACGGAGTCGTGGGGAAGGCGATCGCCGGTGGAATCGTAGAAGTTCAGCTTCACAACCTTCGCGATTGGACGCATGACCGGCATAAGACGGTGGACGACCGTCCTTTTGGAGGC
>CAYTVP010000008.1:1888-8896 GCA_964441675.1 uncultured Solibacteraceae bacterium
GCGAAGGAATGGTGCTGAAATGCGAACCGGTGTTTGAGGCGGTGGAATCGATCCTGCCCGGCCGACGCGGGGGTGACGGAACTCGCATAGTTCTCCTTTCCGCGCAGGGTTCCCGGTTCGATCAGGCCGCGGCGCGCCGGTTGGCGGCGGAACGGGAAGTGTTGTTGATTTGCGGCCGGTACGAGGGTGTGGACGAGCGCGTGGCAGAGCATTTAGCCGATGAAGAGTTGTCCATCGGCGATTTTGTGCTGAGCGGCGGAGAATTGGCGGCCGCTGTTGTGATCGATGCCGTTAGCCGCCTGGTGCCGGGAGTGGTGGGGAACGAGGATTCGACGAGACATGAGAGTTTTTCCGGGGGCCCGGACGGGTGTTTGCTCGACTATCCGCATTGGACGAGGCCGGCCGAGTTTCGTGGCTGGAGCGTTCCGGAGATCTTAATTGGTGGAAATCATGCCCAGGTGAATGCCTGGCGCCGGCGCGCAGCATTGGAAAAGACGCGCCGAATGAGGCCGGATCTTTTGGACGCCTCCGGCGATACGTTACAGTAATAAAAAAGGAAGAAGTATATGCAGAACGCTCTCTTGGAGAAAGTCTTCAACAAAAATAAACGGGCGGAGATTACGCCGTTTCGCATTGGGGATACGATCCGCGTACATGTGAAGATCCGCGAGGGCGAAAAAGAACGCCTGCAAGCATTTGAAGGCACGGTAATTGCGCGTAAGAACACCGGAATGGGCGAAAACATCACCGTGAGGAAGATGAGTTTCGGCCAGGGTGTAGAGCGAATTTTCCCCCTTCACGCTCCTGTTGTGGATCGCATCGATATCGTGCGTACCGGTAGGGTACGGCGATCCAAGCTTTACTATCTTCGCGGTTTGAGGGGCAAAGCAGCCCGTCTTCGCGAGCGCCAATAACGCCGGAGTAACCTGCCATCACGGGCCGGTTCGAGCGACGAGCACAATCGCGAGGCTTTGCCCGCGTTGCCGGAACCGACGAAGTCGGTCGCGGTTGCCTGTTTGGATCCGTCTTCGCCGCTGCCGTCATCCTTCATCCCGACCGGCCGATTCGTGGTTTGGACGATAGCAAAGCTCTCACGCCGGAGCGGCGAGTGGTTCTCGCCGGCCGCATACACGACCGGGCACAAGCCGTTTCGATCGCCGCCGTCGATCCGTTTTGGATCGACCGCATCAATATCTACCAGGCCTCGCGGCTGGCGATGCGTGAGGCTGTCCTCGGCCTTTCGGTCGCACCCGACTTTCTCTACGTGGACGCCTTGAAACTGGATTTGGACCTGCCGCAGGAAGCATTAATCCGGGGCGACGCCCGCTGCGCCTCGATCGCTGCGGCATCGATAGTGGCTAAGGTGGCGCGCGATGCCTGTTTGCGGCGCTGGCAGGAGATCTACCCCGAATTCAACTTGGCCAGCAACAAAGGATACTGCGCCCCGGACCACTTCCTGGGACTCGACACCCATGGTCCGACCCCTCAACATCGATTCTCCTTCGAGCCGGTACGCGTGTCCGCCGGCTGGGGGCAACGGTCGCTTTTTTGAACGCTCGCGGATGACCTCCCGTACATACCAGTGGTTGGAAAAAGTGGCATCGCTGCTCTACGTCGTTTTCTGCTTTGAGCTAGGGGTTTTCCTTTTGGTATTTCCGTGGCTGCGCCTCTGGGAGAACAGCTTTTTTTCAAATCTGGACTTTTCTCTGGTCGGCTATTCGTGGGAGCAGATCTGGGACAGTTCCTGGTTTCGCGGCGCATTCAGCGGGTTGGGACTGGTGAACATATTCATTTCACTCGCGGAAGTAGTCCGCCTTCGACGATATACCGATGAACACGAGTCCCAGCCGGCGGGTTCTACCGAACTACAATAATGTTCGTGACTGAAAACAGCGCGGCTCATTCGGAAACCCCGGTTGCTGCGCCGCCCCAACAGGAACAAGCCGAAGCTCCAAAACGCTATGAACGCAGTTTTCTGGCGGAGTGGACCATCACAATCCTGCTTCTGCTGTTCGGCACGACAACCCTGGTACAGGCCTATGTCATTCCCACCGGGTCGATGGAGGATACGCTCCTGATCGGGGATTACCTGCTGGTGGACAAGCTTTCCTACGCGCCGGCAGGGCCGATGTCGAAGTACCTTCTTCCCTATACGCCGGTCCGGCGCGGCGACATCGTAGTGTTCCGTTATCCGGTAGACATTCGCCAAACGTTCGTGAAGCGAGTGATTGGGCTGCCGGGGGATCGCATCCGGATTGAAAGCAAGAATGTGATCCTCAACGGAACGCCGCTGGAGGAGCCGTACAAGTACACGAAATCGGACTACCTGCAGAGCTATCGCGATTTTTTCCCGGGTGAACCGAATGTTTCGCTGCCGGATAGCGGCCTGAAGATGATCGAGCAGTCCGTGGTGGACCGCGAAGTTCATGTTCCCGCCGATCATTACTTCGTTATGGGCGATAATCGGGACTCGTCGCTCGATTCCCGGTATTGGGGATTTGTGCCGCGCGCGAATATCATTGGAAAGCCGTTCATTATTTACTGGTCGTACGACGCGCCCACCAGCCAGCTTGCCGGCTCATTTAACCTGGAGCATATCGTTGATATGGCCCGACATTTTTTCAGCAAGACGCGCTGGAGCCGGACGATGCGGCTGGTGCGCGGAGAGAGTACCGAGTAAATGCCCAAGAAGCCTACACGCCTCGCTGAGGCCCCCGTGGAATCCAAGCCGCAAGCTCCTGGCTCGCCTGCCGGTACGAAACCACCGAAAGAGCCGCCAGGCGAATGGTTCAAGCGGCAGATCGCCGAATGGACTGTCACCATCCTGATGCTCCTATTTGGCACCACCACTCTGGTGCAGGCATTCGTCGTGCCCACCGGGTCGATGGAGACCACGCTGATGATCGGCGATCACCTGTTTGTGGACAAGATGGCATATGCTCCCCCTGGGCCGATCAGCGGGAAGCTACTGCCGTACCAGGAAGTGAAACGCGGCGATATTATCGTGTTCCGGTACCCGCCGAATATTCGCGAGAATTACGTGAAGCGCGTTATGGGAGTGCCCGGAGACCGCATCCGGATCGTCAACAAAAAAGTTCTTCTCAATGGAAAGATGCTGAACGAGCCGTATACCCAATACGCCAGGCCGTATGTGGACCCGTTTGCGGACAACTTTCCGTCCGAGCCGAATGTGCTGGTGGATTCGATGGCGCTCGATATGCTCCAGAACCACGTCGAGAACGGCGAGGTCGTAGTCCCGGCAGGCCACTATTTCGCGATGGGAGACAACCGTGACAATTCCGCCGATTCCCGCTATTGGGGATTCGTGCCGCGTGAGAACATTATTGGTAAGCCGACGATCGTCTTTTGGTCCTACGATGCCCCGACAGACCGCCTGGCAAGCGGCAATATCGATCCTGCCCACATCTTCGATATCGTGGTCAATTTCTTTTCCAAGACCCGCTGGGACCGGCAATTCATGCTGATCCGCGCCCAGCCGGTCGGCTGAGGTTCATGGCCAAGTCGAACTACTATGGCCTGATTCTCGCCGGTGGACGCGGCACACGCTTCTGGCCGTTGAGCCGGCGTGGCCGGGCAAAGCAAGTCCTACCGTTCCTCGGCGAGCGCTCGTTGATCCAGCAGACGGTCGACCGCCTGAAGCCGGTGCTGCCGCCGGAAAGAATCTGGATCCTGACGAATAACCATCTGCGGGCAGAGATCGTACGGCAACTGCCCGAGATTCCAGCCCGACAGATTTTGGCCGAACCGGCTCAGAGGAATACCGGACCGGCGATCGGGCTGGGCGCTCAGATTCTGTACCGCCTGGATCCTGACGCCGTGATGGGAATTTTTCCTTCCGATCACATCGTGCTGCGTCCGGCTCGTTTCCTGCGATTCGTCCGCGCGGCCTATCATGCCGGATCCACGGGCCGTTTAGTTGTTCTGGGAATTAAGCCTCGCTGGGCGGAAACGGGCTACGGGTACATAGAGTTTCCGAAATCCGCATCCTCAGGCTCGCTGGAGCCGCAGCCTGTAAAACGATTCATTGAAAAGCCGGACCTGAAAACTGCGAAACGGTTCGTTGCCGCTCGCAATTTCGGCTGGAACGCCGGCATGTTCTTCTGGAAAGCCGGCACGTTTCTCGAAGAACTCCAGATGTATCTTCCCAAAACCGCGTCACTGCTTGCCGAGCTTCCCGTATTCACCGATCGCAACTTCGAGCCGAAGCTCAGTACGTTGTTTCCGAAATGCGACAACGTCTCGGTGGACATTGGTGTGATGGAGAAATCGAAAATCGTTTCCGGTCTGGCCACCGATGACATCGGCTGGAACGATGTCGGCTCGTGGAACGCGGTCTATGAGCTGGAGAAAAAAGACCGTCACCAGAATGCCAGCCGCGGCGACGTGATCTTTATGGAGGGAAGCTCCGGTAACTACGTGAATGCGCCCGGGAAAGTTGTTGCGATGGTAGGCGTCGGGAATGTTGTCGTAGTAGACACCGCCGACGCCCTTTTGATTTGCGACCGGGAAAAGGCGCAGAACGTCGGCGATGTCGTTAAGCTGATCGAGAAGCAGAAGCGCGGTGAGCTTTTATAGTCAGGCGGCTTGCGTCTTCGCGCCCTTCGCAAAAACCTTCTTTAGTCCCCGAATCGCTTTATCCACGTCCTTTTCCGTCAGGATATAGGGCGGCAGAAAGCGGACGACGTTCTCGTGCGTGACATTAAACAGCAAACCCTCCGCAAATCCCAGCTGGACGAACTCCTTGCAGGGAAACTCCGTCTCGACACCGATCATCAGCCCTTCGCCGCGCACTTCGCGGATGAATCTGAACTTCGACTGTAGCTGGCGCAATTCAGCACGGAAGTATTCACCGACACGCTGGATCTGCGGCAATAATTCGTCGAGCAGCGTATAGAATTCGAGCGCGACGCGGGTGGTTAGCGGTCCGCCGCCGTAAGTGGTGCCGTGCATTCCCGGCGCAATGGCCGACGCGGCCCGCTCGTTCGCAGCCACCGCTCCGAGCGGAAGGCCGCAGGCGATCGGCTTGGCGATCGTTACGACGTCCGGCAAAATGATCGGATCGAAAAGCTGGTACGAGTAATACCGGGCGGGCCGCCCGACGCTGCACTGGATTCCATCCCAGATGAACAGCGCGTTATACCGCGTCGCCAGTTCTCGAATGCGGCGCAAAAATTCTTCGCTGAGCGGGAGAATGCCGCCCTCGCCCTGGATTCCCTCGGCGATGATTCCACAAGTACGTTCGGAAATGGCAGCTTCAAGCGACGCGATGTCATTGCGCTCGACGAAGCGAACGCCGGGGAGCAGAGGCTCAAAAGGTTCGCGGTACTTCGGCTGCCCGGTGACCGAGAGCGCCCCGAAAGTGCGGCCGTGGAAAGAATTCTCCAGCGCGACGAGCTCATACTTTTCCGGTGCAATCTTTCGCCCATGCCCCCGCGCCATCTTCAGAGCGCCCTCAATTGCTTCCGTCCCGGAATTGCAAAAGAAGACGCGATCCATGCCGCTGGTCTCAACGATCTTTTGAGCCAGCAACCCTTGATAAGGGTGGTAATAAAGATTGGATGTGTGGATCAGCTTCGACGCTTGGTCGCGAATCACCTTCACGATCCGCGGATGATTGTGGCCGAGCGCATTGACCCCGATCCCCGCCAGCAGATCGAGGTAGCGCTTGCCATTCGTGTCCCAGACGTAGCAGCCTTTACCGCGTGTCAGTTCCAGCGGATACCGCGCGTAGTTCTGTAAAAGATATTTCTGCTCCAGCTGCGCGGTGGTTGCTGGAAGTTCCAAAGTTTCAGTTGTCATTCAATAAAGTCGAGTTGCCGGAGTGTATCGGCAGGTTGTTTCTCATCGAACACGATCACCGACGACTGCTGGCGTCCGTTCTCCAGCAGCACCGCAAAGGGCGGATCGCCAAAAGGAAATGTCGATTTCAACAGATCGACGTCGGATGAAAGTTCAGCTTTTAGGCCGGTATCGTTCAGGAAATTTTGCGCAAACTGGGGCATGCGCGTCGGGACGGCGATCAGCCGGACCCCCTTCCAGTTGTGTGTCGAGAGGCGCTGTGCCGCCTCAAAACAATGCATGCATTCGGGATCGAAGAAATAGAGAAATACTTTTCCCTCCTGTATCGAAACCGGCTGGCCCGCTACCTGGATCGTGTCCGGAGCCTTGGCGCCCGTCTGACGGAACAGGTCGACACCGAACGATGCGCCGCCGAAGACAGCAATGGCGATCAGAACAATGAACGCGCCGCGCAGGTTTTGCGACCGGCGGGCCCAGAGTCCTGCGAGAACGGCTCCGGCGACCATGATGGCGTCGGTGTAGAAAAAGACTGGACCTACTGTTCTTTTAAGCCAAGGAAAACAGCTGCAGTCGGCGCCGATCAACTCCTCGTAGTTGATCGCCATATAGCCCATGAAGAGCAGCAGCAGCGCCCCCGCAATCCATGCGCCCCAACGCCGGAACCGCGGAACAAACAGCAGTGCCGCGGCGAAGGTCTCTGTGATCCCCAGCAGCACCGATGCGGGCAACGCAAGCTCTCCCGGCACCTTTAGCTGCACCAGCCGCGCGGAGAAGTCGATCGGGTTCACCAGCTTCCATATACCAGCTACGGCAAAGAAGAGAGCCAGGAGCACGGCTGCTGCAGTGCTGATCATCGTTTTCCAAGCTGGCATTCGCACGGCCGAATTGCCGGCGTATGCCATACTGTCGTCCATGTTGTTCATTGTATTCTTGCTGGCCGCCAGCACAGGATTCGCGCAGATTGCGGATCTGGTGGTTACGAATGCAGTGATCTACACAGTCGATCCCCGGCATCCGCGAGCTTCGTCACTTGCCGTAAAAGAAGGGAAGTTTCTCGCGGTAGACGGCGACATGAAACCGTACCTGGGGGCACACACCAGGAGAATTGACGCGCGAGGAGCGGCGATCATTCCCGGCCTGATCGACTCGCACGGCCACATGCTTGGTTTGGGGACTCGCTCGAATCTC
>CAYTVP010000008.1:8906-27740 GCA_964441675.1 uncultured Solibacteraceae bacterium
GCCACGTCCCCGGGTACTTGGATTCGCGGACGCAACTGGGATCAAACCAACTGGGGAGGCGATTTTCCCACCGCGGCGGATCTCGATACCGTATCCCCCGATCATCCTGTTTATTTGACGCGTGTAGATGGTCATGCCGGCTGGGCGAACTCGCGTGCCCTCGCAGCCGGCGAAATTACAAAAACGACCCAAGACCCGAAGGGCGGACAAATCATCCGCCGCGCAGACGGAAACCCGACCGGAATTCTGGTGGATCGCGCTCAGCGCCTGGTGACTGCCAAAATTCCGGCGCCGTCCAGTGCGCAGGTGGAAGCCCGGCTGAAGCGTGCAGCGTTTGAATGCGTTCGCCTAGGTCTGACGACAGTACACGATGCGGGCGCCGGCCGGACGGAACTCGAGGCCTATCGCCGGCTGATTGCCTCCGATCAGCTGCCGATACGGATCTACTTTATGATCGGCGGAGCAGGCGAGTTGTGGGAAGACTACCTGAAACGTGGTCCTGAGATTGGCGACCGGCTCACCGTGCGGTCGGTAAAGCTTGTGGCAGATGGTGCCATGGGATCGCGCGGCGCGGCATTCTTTCAACCATACGCAGACGATAAATCCAACAGCGGCCTGCTGATTCTTCAGAAGGACTATATTCGTGATGTCGCGCGCGACGCCGTAGCCAAGGGGTTTCAGGTGAACACGCACGCCATAGGCGACCGTGCGAATCGCACCGTGCTCGAGGCCTATGGCGAGGTACTGAACGGAGCCGCGAACAAGCGCTTCCGCATCGAGCACGCCCAGGTGGTGTCGCTTGCGGACTTCGCTCTTTTCGCGAAATACGGAATCGTGGCTTCACTGCAATCCACACACGCCACAAGCGATATGCGTTGGGCGAAAGACCGGCTGGGGCCGGACCGCCTGCTGGGGGCGTGGGCTCCTCAACGGTTTCTGAAGGCCGGTGTTCGAATCGCCAACGGATCTGATTTTCCGGTAGAGAGCCCCAATCCGTTTTACGGCATATACGCGGCTGTCACGCGCATGGACCACGCCGGAAATCCGCCGGGAGGCTTTCTGCCGGATCAGAAGCTGTCTCGCGAAGAAACGCTCAGAAGTTGGACGATCGACGGAGCGTACGCAGCCTTTGAGGAAGATAAGAAGGGTTCCATCACTCCCGGAAAGCTGGCCGACTTTCTAATCCTGTCGAAAGACGTCATGACGGCGGACGAACGCGAGATCTTCTCGATTACGCCGCAAATGGTTTTTGTCGGCGGGCGCGCCGTATTTGAAGCCAAAGACTAAGCCGAAAAGGCTCGCGCTCGCTCTACCGTTCGGGCAATATCCTCTTC
Source organism: uncultured Solibacteraceae bacterium (assembly GCA_964441675.1). Classification (GTDB taxonomy): domain Bacteria; phylum Acidobacteriota; class Terriglobia; order Bryobacterales; family Bryobacteraceae; genus JAPKYZ01. The sequence continues at coordinate 10,241 of CAYTVP010000008.1, forward strand.
GCTGTGAGCAATTGAGACAAATCCGGCCTCAAACTGCGATGGCGCGAGATAGACTCCGCCCTTGAGCATCCAGTGGAAAAACCTGGCGAAACGGGCCGTGTCGCTGCTCTTAGCCGAAGCCCAATCCGTCACCGGCTGCTCGGTAAAGAAAAAGGTAAACATCGACCCGACGCGGTTCACGGTAACGCCGGAAGGTTTCTGGCTGGTCAGCTCGGCCGAACGAGCCTCGAGCGTGTCGTAAATCGACGGGTGGGCCTTCAGGTAGTTGAGAGTGGCAAGGCCCGCGGCAACCGCCAAAGGATTGCCGGATAAGGTGCCCGCTTGATAAATGGAGCCAGTGGGAGCGACATGGGCCATGATGTCGCGGCGTCCTCCGTACGCGGCAATGGGAAGACCGCCGCCCACAATCTTGCCGAGTGCTACCAGATCGGGGCGGATGCCATACCGTGCCTGTGCGCCGCCATACGCCACGCGGAATCCGGTCATCACCTCGTCAAAGATCAGCAGCGCTCCATGGCGAGTCGACAGATTGCGTAGGCCGTCAAGGAATCCTGCGGCAGGCGGGACACAGCCCATATTTCCCGCTACCGGCTCGACGATGACCGAGGCAATCCCGGAACCGTGCCGGGCGAAGGCGTCAGAGACAGCGTCCAGGTCGTTAAACGGTAGCGAGATTGTCGTAGCGGCAAATGCCTCCGGCACTCCAGCGGAGTCGGCAATTCCCAGCGTCGCCATTCCCGAGCCGCCCTTCACCAGCAACGAGTCCACGTGCCCGTGATAGCAGCCTTCGAATTTGATCGTAAGATTGCGTCCCGTAAATCCGCGAGCGACACGCAGAGCGCTCATCGTCGCCTCGGTCCCGGAGTTCACCAACCGCACCATCTCCATGGCCGGGAACGCATCCGAGATCGCTTCCGCGAGCAAAATCTCGCGTTCGGTCGGCGCGCCGAAGCTGGTGCCGCCCTCAACCGTTTCGCGAATCGCTTCAATAACGCAGTCCGGCCGGTGGCCCAGGATCATCGGGCCCCACGACCCGACATAGTCGATGAATTCGTTTCCGTCCTCATCGAATATCCGCGAACCCTTCGCTTTTTTGATGAAGGGCGGAGTACCGCCGACGCTACGATAGGCGCGCACAGGCGAGTTGACCCCGCCGGGAATCACCTTCTGGGCGCGTTCCAGAAGGGCTTTCGATCGGTTCTGATTCATCCCATGACGATCCGGCGGACGAAAGTATTTACCAGGATCTCGCGCAACGTGAAGTTGAGTGATTTCAGAAAGCGCTCTTTCAGATCAAGGTAGCCTTGCGTGCCGGCAAACAAGTCCTGCATCAGGTCGTAAAAGCGCGGGCTGCGGCGGATGTATTCCACCATCCGCGCCGGAGCGCTGCGGAACAAAAATCGCCCCAGATATAGCCGCCGCGCCAGCGAAGCTCCAAACTCCAGATCTTCGATAAAGTCGCGGCGCAGAAGATTTCGATAAACGTCGGCTTTGGCCGGTGCGGCATGCCGCTCGTCCAGGATAAGCTGGCTGGCCAGATCCCCCGAGCGCACCGCATAGTAGAGACCTTCTCCCGTGATCGGATCGACCAGGCCTGCGGCGTCCCCCACGGCGAGCCAGCCGTCGCCGGCCACACGATTACTCTTCCAGCGGGTTTGCTGCAGGGACGGCAACATGTGTCCGTAGAACTCGGCGCCCTTGTATGGGATGCCTTTCTCGTCCATGTAGCGTTCCAGGCGCGCGCGCAAGCTCTTGGCCGATTCGGCGCGCCCGCAGATTCCCACGGATAGATGTGCTTGCCTCGGGAACACCCAGATATAGCCCTCAAGGTGCGGAAGAAACTGAATGTCTACATGTGGCTGGTCGATCGAGACGTAATAGCCGAGTGCCGTCAGTGTATCGCCAGCTTCCCATTCGGTTCCCATTGCGCGAAAGGGATTGCGGGCGCCTGTTGCCGCGATACAGAAGTCGGCATCTACCGATGAGGTTTTGGTGTGGATCCGCCAGCGCGATCCAATGGGCTCTACGCTCGAGATGCGGGCCTTTTCAATATTGGCGCCTGCGGCTGCAGCCCGCTCAAGCAGCATATTGTTGAGGTCGTATCGTGAGTAGATCAACAGCGGATGCGTCAGTTTCATGCGCGCGCTTCCGACGCGCGGAGCCGCCACGATTGTCTCCGTCACGACCCGCTTGGCCGTGTTGTTTTCAATGAGGAAGGGGTATTTCTCGTACGCTTTAAAGGTGATGCCGCCGCCGCACGGCTTCTCCCAGGCCAGCTTTTCGTCGAAAACCACGGTTTCGAGACCACCTTTGGCCAGGTTCGCCGCAGCGACTGCGCCGGCGGGGCCGCCGCCTAGAACGACGACGCGCTTCACGGTTTCTTTCCTTGCGGTTCGGTGCCCGTGGGCGGGTGTCCCGGCGGAAGTTGCCCGCTCTGCGGCTGCCCGTGTGGATCGTCACTACCGGATCGGCGGCCCTTCACCACCCACTTTCCGTCCTTCTGTTCCATTGTGTAAGTCAGTGTCATCGCAGCGCCCGGATCGTCGGTTCCGGCCGCTCGAAACGCCACAGTGGCGTCTGCCTCGCCTTTCCGGAACGACACCGACGTAACGTCGACAGTCATCTGACTCAAGTCGATATCCGTACGGGTTTTGAGATGCGCAAGGACGCCTTCCTTCACTGCTTCTTTGTTATCGATGTTGGTGGAGGAACAGGCGGTCAGGAAAATCAACAGCGCCAGGGTGGGGGAGCCTTTCACAGACCGATTATAGCGATGACCCTACGGTTCTCCCGGTCCCAACTGACAATCGCCGTACCTCCGGGCGGCGGATTCTCAGGCCGCGGCTCAAACCGGACATCCATTTTCGGATTCCGGCTCATCCAGTGAATTGCTCCGTCGATACCCCAGGAGTTCATACCCTCGGGCTTGCTGTCATAGATTAGCGTGGTGAGGTGCGGGTTCTCGCGTACGAATGATCCCAGCTGTGTAATGTAGCTGCGGTGCTCGCGAGCCTTCGGCAGGTAGGCGCGCCATTGTGGGCGTAGAGCCCGATGGTCGTGGAACGCCCACACGCCCAAAAGCGCAGCCGTCAAAACCGGACGGACCGGCTGGATGGCAAAAGCAGGCGCAGCCACAAGGAGGGGGACATAGAGATAAACGGCAAATAAGCGGCCCGGCAATGCCAACAGCGGGATCATCATCAGGAGGGCGCCCACCAGGCTCCACCAGCGCTTTTCCGCCGCGCTGAGAAAGCCCAAAAATAGGAGCGCCAGGAAGTATAAGCCGCCAAGATTCTGGAAATAAAAGGTAGACGTTGTCCGGAATGCGCCGGCGTTGAAGTGCATAGCGTAGTCGGGCGGGGGGCTTGGGCCAGTCAGCGCCTGCAGTCCGAAACTCGCGGAGATGGCGAACAGCGGCGTCAGCGTTTTCCACCGGCGCCCTTTCGCCAGCTCGTAAAGTGCAAGCGCCGCAGGAAGGAACAGCGCGACTTCCTTTGATTTGTATGCGCACCAGAACAAGGGAATCGCCAGCAGCCAGCGGCCGCGGACCCATGCATGGAATGTCAGAAGGCAGAACAGCCCGCAGGTCACGTCGAAGATGTACATGGGCTTCCATACCGCGTCGAATAGCGCAAAGTGGAACGTCCAGATAAAAACGGCGATCCAGCGCGCCGCAGGCTGGAATCCCATCCTGGCTAGCAGAAACCACAGGAGCGCGGCATTCGTCAGGTGGAGCGCATGGATGACAGCCACGTAGGGCGGAAAGCTCTCCCCCGCGAGCCGGCTCAGCACCCAGAAATAAATATGTCCGGCGGGGCGGAAGTTGTGCGGCGACACTTTCGGATCTACGAATCCGCGAGCAAACTCCCCGATACCCACATACGACGTCCAGGAGAGATTATCCAAATCGTCTTCGGAGAAATAGCCTTGATACGCACGGTAATTCAGAAGAGCGAAGAGGCCAAGAAAAGCGAGCGTCAGCGCCCAAGGAGGAAATCGAAATCGCATCCTTCATCCGCCTGGGTCACATGTTCGAGAAACAACTTTCCGTATCCGCGCCGGTAATGCGGCGCGGGCGGCGTGAACTCGCTCAGGCGGCCGGCAAGCTCTTCCTCGCTCAGAGCTACGTCAATCCTGCGATTGGCTGTATCAAGAATAATGTCATCGCCGGTACGGACTGCCGCCAGTGGACCTCCCACCGCCGATTCCGGAGCGAGATGGAGGACAACGGTCCCGAAGCTGGTGCCGCTCATCCTCGCGTCCGAGATCCGCACCATGTCTTTGACGCCTTGGTTCAGCAGTTTGCCCGGAATTGGGATCTGGCCCCATTCCGGGAAACCGGGGCCGCCTCTGGGCCCGCAGTTCTTCATGACGAGAACCGTTTGGGCATCGACGGCGAGATCGTCACGGTCGATCTCAGCCATCATTTGTTCGCGAGTTTCGAAGACGTAGGCGCGCCCGCGATGCTGCAACAGTTCCGGCGATGCGGCCGTGATTTTCAGAAGCGCTCCGCGCGGCGCCAGATTTCCGCCCAGCACGGCTGTCCCGCCCTCCGGATGCAACGGCTCCGCGATGCTTCGGACGACGCGGCGGTCCCAGCATTCTGCCTCCTTGATGTTTTCCCCGATCGTTTTCCCGTTCACCGTGAGCGCATCTTTGTGCAGCAAGCCGGAGATTTCCCGAAGCACGGCCGGCATTCCGCCGGCGGCAAAGAACTCCTCCATGAGAAACTCACCCGACGGCTTGACGTTCACGATACAGGGAGTCCGGCGGGACAGGCGATCGAAATCGTCGAGAGTCAGCTGTACTCCGACGCGGCCGGCGATTGCCACGAGATGGACAACGGCGTTGGTCGAGCCGCCGATCGCCATATCGGCCGTGACGGCATTCTCGAATGCCTCGCGCGTGAGGATGGCGGACGGCCGAAGTCCGGAAGTCGCCATTTCTACGATCCGCCGTCCCGATTCTTCCGCCAGTTGCAATCGCCGCGAGTCCGGCGCGGGGATCGCCGCGGCACCGGGAAGCGTCATGCCGAGAGCTTCCGCCATCGCGGCCATTGTCGATGCGGTACCCATCACCGCACAATGTCCGGCGCTGCGAGCGAGGCCGCCCTCTATTTCGCACAACTCTTCGTCTGAGATCTGATTGGCGCGGTATAAATCAAATAGTTTGCGCCCGTCGGTACCGGCGCCGAGTTTTCGATCGCGCCACAATCCGGAGAGCATCGGGCCTCCGGTGACAACGATGGCCGGGATATCGGCGCTAGCGGCACCCATCAACTGTGCCGGTACGGTTTTGTCGCACCCGCCCAGCAGCACGACGCCATCCATCGGGTTGCCGCGGATCGACTCTTCCACGTCCATCGCCATCAGGTTGCGGTAGAGCATCGCGGTAGGCTTCAGAAACATTTCGCCCAGCGAAATGGTCGGGAACTCCAGCGGCACGCCACCGGCAGCCCAGACGCCACGCTTCACGGCCTCCGCGACGTTTCTGAGGTGCGCGTTGCAGTTGTTCAGCTCGCTCCAGGAGTTGGCGATGCCGATGATCGGACGCCCGTCGAAGATGCGCCGCGTGAAACCTTCAGCACGCAGCCAGGCGCGCCGCGAGAACGCGTAGTATTCCGGGCCGGTAAACCACTCCTCGGAACGTAGCTTCTGAGAGCCAAGCTTGGCCATCTGGCGAGTGTACGCCAGCCGGCTAGGTCAGCGTAATGCGTTTGATTTTTTTGGCTTTGCCGGTCGCCGGATCGACGGTTACCACGGCTCCTCGCAGTTCCACCATTTCCTTGGCGGCCTCCATGCGCACCGGCATCGACGTCATGAACTTCCGCAGCACCGGCTCCTTTTCGACGCCGATGATGGAATTGTATGGTCCCGTCATGCCGGAGTCGGTGAGATAGGCCATGCCCCCCGGCAGCACGCGTTCATCCGCCGTAGGAATGTGGGTGTGCGTGCCGATCATGGCCGAGACGCGCCCGTCCAGATGCCAGCCCATCGCCACTTTCTCGCTTGTCGCCTCAGCGTGGAAATCGACAAAACGCACGCGGACATCTTTCGGTAAAGTCGCGATCAACTCGTCGGCCTTTCGGAACGGATCATCCACAGGGATCATGTGGGCGCGCCCTTGTAAATTCATGACTGCCACGGCGACTCCGTTGCGCGCCTTAAGGAGAGTCAGCCCACGCCCGGGTGTATCGGTTGGATAATTGGCCGGGCGCAAAACACGCTCGGTCGTGTTCAGATACTCGTAAATCTCCCTCTTATCCCAGATGTGATTGCCGGTCGTGAGAACATCGATACCCAGCGCCAGTAGGTCGTCCGCGATTGAGGGTGTAATGCCGAATCCGCCTGCGGAGTTTTCGGCATTCGCAATAGCGAAATCGATCTGTTCGTGCTGGCAGAGTTTCTCGAAGTTGTCAGCGACAATCTTCCGGCCCGGCGAGGCGAAGATATCGCCGATAAACAGCAGATTCATGAAGAGGAGATGGCGCGCCGGCAAAGCCGGCTGTCCCCGTCATTGACCCCGGAACTGAAAGGGGGGAATCCTCCGAGCACCTTCAGGCTTCTCCATGACGGTTTCCCGCCGGAGCTTGCACACCAGCGCTTGAAACGAGCCGGATTCCATGACTTTGACTATCGGATCAAATTTAAGAGACAACCGAAACAACGCCTCGCGGCGCGCCTTTTCACATCATAACCGCTAGCCGCGTTGGTCCACCGGAAAACTTTTCTTAGTACAGGACTTGCGGAGGACTACGACTTCGCTTCCCGGCTGGCGATAATGCGGTCGACGATCCCGTAGTCTACCGCCTGCTGGGCTTCCATGATGTAGTCGCGCTCGACATCGCGGGCAATGCGTTCCACCGGCTGGCCCGTCGCGTCCGCGAGAATGCCATTCAGGATTTCCCGCATACGCAGAATCTCTTTTGCGTAAATATCAATGTCAGTAGCTTGTCCGGCCAGCCCGCTCATCGACGGCTGGTGAATCAGGATCCGGGAATGCGGCAGCGTGTGGCGCTTTCCTTTCGTTCCGGCAGCCAATAGGACGGCACCCATTGAAGCAGCCTGCCCGATGCAATAAGTAACAATGTCCGGCTCGACGAGGCGCATCGTATCGAGGATCGCCAACCCAGCCGTAATCGACCCGCCGGGAGAATTGATGTACAGAGAGATGTCCCGTTCTGGGTCCTCCGCGGCGAGAAATAACATCTGAGCGATGATCAGGTTGGCCACCTGATCGTCAATCGGCGTACCCAGAAAGATAATATTCTCTTTCAGCAGGCGCGAATAAATGTCGAAAGCGCGCTCGCCGCGCGAACTCTGTTCGACAACCATCGGCACCAAAACGGACTGTTCTGCTGGCATCCAGCCTCCTATGCTCATCATATCGTGCGATACCGCCGAAAGGCGCCCAAAACCCCTCCTGAGATGGCCACAACGTGTAACGTCTATAGGGACAGAGCGAATAGGCCGTAAATGACGGATCGATTAAACTAAAGAAAACGTGCTTTTGCCCGATACATTAGTACGGAGGTGCCGGGTATGGAAGCACCATTCAATGAGATCGGAGATCGGGGACCTGACTATTCTCCGCTACGACGCGCCACCGCCATGCAACGGATATTGATCGCCGATGACAGCATCGTTTCCCGTCACCTGCTTGAAGCGATTCTCCGGCGCTGGGGATATGATGTCGTTGTCGCGTGCGACGGCGCCGAAGCGTGGGCCATCCTGGAGCGTGACGACGCGCCGTCCTTAGCAATTCTGGATTGGGTCATGCCTGTGATGACGGGCCCTGAGGTTTGCACACGGCTCCGGCAACTGGGCCGCGAGCCTTATATCTACATTCTGCTGTTGAGCTCGAAATCGGAGCGCGAAGACTTGATCGCCGGCATGAACGCCGGTGCTGACGATTACGTTGTGAAGCCGTTCGACCACCAGGAGCTGCAAGTCCGGCTCGAAGCGGGAAAACGCATCTTAAAGTTGCATCGGGAGCTCTATGCGGCAAAACAGAAATTGCTGCACCAAGCCACGTTCGACGAGCTGACAGGGCTATTCAATCGTGGACGGATCCTCGAGAGCCTGCGGACCGAAATTGCCCGTGCGGAACGCGAGAATACGCCTGTCGGAATCGTACTGGCAGACATCGACCGGTTCAAAGCGATCAACGACACCTACGGGCACAATGCGGGCGATTCTGTCCTGCGGGAAGCATCGCGGCGGATGCATGCCTCGATCCGCCCCTACGATGCCCTGGGCCGATACGGCGGCGAGGAATTTCTGCTGGTTCTTCCCGGGTGCGATATGGCGATGGCAACAGAGCAGGCAGATCGCCTTCGCATCGCTCTATGCCGGGAGCCTTTCCGGATTGGCGATGGGGAGGCCGGCTCGCCCTGGTTACCCGTCAGCGCCAGCTTCGGCACTACGTCCTACCAGCCCGGCTCGCTGATGACGGTGGAGGCGCTGATCAAGTCTGCCGACAACGCCCTCTATTCGGCGAAACGAAGCGGACGCAATCGCGTGGAGTCCGCCGCAGCCGAGACCGGCGCGCAGCCTACTGTCTGCGAGCTATCGGCTGTTATGTCCTGACGATCGGTCGCCTGCCGCCACTTCAAACCGGCTCAGCGTATTCGCATACTGCGAGATTCCCTTTGCCAGCGCCTCGGCGATCTTCTGCCGGTGCGACGGCTTCGCCATCAAGGTCTCTTCGCGAGAATTAGAAACAAAACCGATCTCAGTGAGGATCGACGGCATGGAAGCGCCAATCAAAACGACAAATGGTGCATGTTTCACGCCGCGGTCGCGCGTATTCGGAATGCGCGCGGAGGACGCCAATTCCCGAAGGGACGTTTGAACGTGCGCCGCGAATTCGCGTGACTCCGATGCCTTGTCGTTCAAGGCGATCTTTTTCAGCAGGCTGTCCAGCTCGAAAATATGCTGGCTGGAGGTTGCATTCTCGCGGGCGGCCACTTCCATAGCATCTGGCGGTCCGGAAAAATTGAGGAAGAACGTTTCCGGCCCGGCTACTTTGCGATTCCGGGAAGCGTTCGCATGGATTGAAACGAACAGATCCGCTCGCGCGGCGTTGGCAAACGCGGTCCGCCGCTCCAGAGGAACAAACGTGTCATCGGTGCGCGTGTATACGACCTCCGCGCCGAGCTCATCGGCAAGCAAAGCGCCCAGGCGCAGGGCGACATCAAGTACCAAGTCCTTCTCGTGGATTTTCCCGGACTGCGAACTTGCCCCGAAATCGTTTCCCCCGTGCCCGGGATCGATGACGATCTTGGTTAGCTTCAGTCCCAGCGTGCGCGTCATCGACCGGTTAGCCTTGTTTGCCGGCACCGAGACCGCCCGAACCCCGTCCGTCTTTTGGGCTGCCGGAACTTGAGTTCCCGGCGGTTGAGCCGTTACCGGAGAACTGGCTGGTGGCGGATCTACCGGCTTACCAGCGGCCGCCCGTTTCGCCTCGTCGCGCATTTGTTGGACCGTAATCCGCGGGACCACGGTCTTCGGAGCTTCAGTGCGCGGTGCTGCCGGAGCCGCGCTCACTCTTGCCGGTCCGGACGAGCTTGGGGACGCAGTTTTGCCCGGCGCCGTCCGCCATTCAATAACCAGGCGTGGCGGATTCGCCAGCTCGGAAACGGTGAATTTGCTGTCCGCGCCGGCCAGGTCGAATACCAGCCGTGTGGTACCACTATCGGATTCCGCAACCCGAAGCTTCTGAACCATGCGCCCTTCGATGCTGGTGGCGTAATAGCGCTTCCCCGAAGCCTGGGACAATTGCATGGTCGAATTCGGAATATCGAAGAATACCCGCTCCGGATTGCTCAGGCGCCCGTGACTTACTTCAAAATCCGCGGAGAATTCAATGATTGCGCGGGTGACGTCCTGTTGCGGCCAGATCCGTATGTCGCGCATGACGGTTGCCTGTCCCCATGCCAGGGCGCCGGTTCCAATGAAAACGAATATGACGGCAAGTCGTTGCATGAGCGGGCATCCGCGATTAGCGGATCTCGAAATGAATACGCCCTTCGGCGTCTACGAACTGTTCAATCTTCGGGTTCCGCTCAGCTACCTTCTTCGGCTGCTTGCTCCGCGCTTGGCCGTAGCGGCGGCTGACCTCGGAAACATAGTTGCGTGTTTCAGCGTAAGGCGGCACCGACCCGCCGTAGCGAGCCACTGCTCCTTCGCCGGCATTGTAGGAAGCGAGAACCAGCTTCTGATCGCCCTTATGAAGCTCGTTCAGGTACTTGAGATACCGGATTCCGCCCTCCAGGTTCTCAGAAACGTCGAATGGATTGCGCACGCCAAAGCGCCGCGCCGTATCGGGAATCAATTGCATTAAGCCCATTGCGCCTTTGGATGAAAGAGCGTGCGGATCATAATTGCTCTCCACCTGAATCAGCGAATGGATCAGCAGCGGATCGATCTCGTGGCGGAGCGCCTTTTCTTCGATCAGCTTTTGGATCTCCGGCTTTGGCTTGCGGGCGACCTTGGGCTTTTGAACGGTCCTTAAAAGACGGCCGGTGCGAGAATCGATTCGAACACTGGTGACAATGGGGAGCGCCGAGTCCGGCGGGGGGTGCGCCGAGTCCGGCGGAGCTGGCGCTGCGGCCCAAACGGAACCGGCGGCAAGCGTTATTGCGAGACTCCAACGCATAACAAGACCAGCTTCTAGCGTAAACCAAAAATTGTTCTTCTTCAATGGATTAAAGCCTGTAATTTGATACTATTCCTTATATGTTGACGGCAGGCTACGTCCTCGCCGGAGGCACCAGCCGCCGGATGGGTCGCGATAAAAGCTTGCTGGCATTCCGTGGAGGAACTCTGATCGAGTACGTAGCCGCGGCCGCCGAGGAAGCGGCTGGATCGGCCACAATCGTTGGCCCCTCCGACAGGTACCACGCCCTGGGGCGCAGAATCATCCCGGACCTGCGGCACGATTGCGGGCCCCTGGCCGGGATTGAATCCGCCCTTCGCGATAGTTCCGCCAACTGGACCCTGATTCTTGCCTGCGACCTGCCCCGGCTCGATCCGGCATCCCTCAACGGCATGCTGGAGTTCGCCGCGCCTGGCGTAGACGTTGTCCTTCCAGAAACCCCGGACGGCCGAATCCACCCTTTGTGCGGGTGGTATGGGAAAAGGGTAGCCTTCGCGGCAACGGCGGCTCTCGACGGTGGCGTCCGAAAAGTCCTGGAAGGATTGAGCGGCCTTTTCATTCAGAAGTTGCCGGTGCCGGAGATGCCAAACGCCAATACGCCGGAGGATTGGGCCGCGTATTCACGCCCGAGCTGACATGACGGAACAATTCCCTTATTACGTCGAGTTTCGCCATGTCTCTAAGACGTTCGACAGGCCCGTTTTAGTCGATGTCAGTTTTCATGTAAAAGCGGGCGAGACGGTCGCCATCATCGGCCGGTCGGGTGTGGGCAAGTCGGTCACTTTACAGCACATCATGGGCTTTCTGAAGCCGGACTCGGGCTCGGTGATCGTGTCTCACGAAGACATCACGCATTTTTCGGAGAAAGAGCTGCGCCGCGTCCGGAAGAAAGTGACCATGGTTTTCCAGTCCGGGGCGTTGTTCGACTCTCTTTCCGTCTCCGAGAACATTCTCTTTTCCCTCGAAAGCCGCGACGACTACGATGCGGAGAATAAAATGGCTGTCGTCGAAGGATTGCTCGACCTGGTAGATTTGCGCGAATACGCCGATGCCAAACCGTCCGATCTATCAACCGGATACAAGCGGGGCGTCGCGGTGGCGCGGGCGCTGGCGGCTCAGCCGGAGTGTATCCTTTATGACGAGCCGACAACGATGGTCGATCCGATCATGTCCGATCAGATGGCCAATCTCATGCTGCGGTTGAAGAAGCAGCTGCACCTGACCAGTGTTGTCGTAACGCACGATCTCGACTTGATGCGGCGCGTGGCCGATACAGTAGTGTTCTTATTTGAGGGTAAAGTGATTTACTTCGGACCGGTCGCAGAGATGGACAATTGCGATCATCCGCACGTAATCGAGTTTCTAAAGATGGATCGGGTAGAAGTGTGAAGTTCGTCACGTTCGATGTAGGCTATCTCGACCGGCTTCGCGCCGAAGATAGCGCCACCGAACAGCACTTTACGGAATATTTCAGCGTTCTGCTGAATTTGAAGTTACGAAACCGCCTGCGAAGTTCACAACTTATCGAGGACATCCGTCAGGAGACTCTGTTACGGGTGTTACGAATTGTCCGTTCCCGCGGCCTGGATCATCCGGAGCGTTTGGGCGCCTTTGTCCATTCGGTTTGCAACAACGTGCTCTTCGAGCAGCTTCGTTCGGAGGGCAGGCATCGGCAGATGAGTGAGGACGCGCCAGAACCGGCCGATAATCGCATTGACCTTGAAGCACCAATTCATGACGAGGAGATGCGCGCGGTAATCGACAAAATTCTGGACGCGTTGCCGCCCAAAGACAGATCGATTCTTCGCATGTTGTTTTTAGAGGAAGTCCCCAAGGAAGAGATTTGCCAATTGCTGCGTGTAGACTCCGACTATTTGCGGGTGCTTCTGCACCGCGCCAAGTGCCGGTTTCGGACGGAATTCCTCAAGAGGGCCGAAGCGCAGGCGGACGCCCGGAAAGCCATTACATAGATGGAACATTTAGAAGCCGTGCAATTGCGATCCGCTGAGCGCTACGCGCTGAAGCAGTTGACTCGCGAAGAAGCCGAAGCGTTCGAAGAACATTTCTTCTCGTGTACGGAATGTGCTGAGGAAGTCCGGTGGATCACCATGTTCGAACAGAACGCGAAGAAACTGGTGAGCAGGAAGGTCCGGGAAACCACGGCCGAGTTTGTGGTCACCGCGGCGCTTGAGGCAGGCGCGGAAACCATGGTGCTAGTTTCCGAGTACGCTCGCTTCCTGGTGCTGACCGTGGTCGTTCCCGAGGGGTGGTCAGCCGGACAGATCAGCCTGGCAACCGGAGCTGGTACGGCCCGGTTCACAATGAAGGTTCCTACCGAACAGCAGGCAGAAGGCAGAGTGCACGTTCAGTTGCCGATCACGGAGTTCGACCCCGGGCGGCACGTGGTCACGTTGATTTCTACGCAAGGCGATTATCTCCAGTTTCCTTTTGCTATCCGGCTGGATTGACAGCAGCTCCGCAAAAGCTGGCGGAAACGCAATCCGAGTGACATCCGTCGATAGGGGCAGATGAAGCGGACGCTTTTGCTGGTTGCGCTTGCCGCCGCGCCGCTCGTAGCGCAGTCGCGATTCCCCCGGAACCACATCACTGCGGGAATCGGTTCCGGTATTCCCGGCCAGGACCTGAAGGGCAACTTCGAACCGAGCTTCGGATTCGGTTTCAACTACGCATACCGTTTTCACCGGAACTTCCAGGCAGATGCGGGCGTGGATTTCACCATACAGGCTGCGCGTATTGAAGACTACATCTACACCAGCTTTGGGGCGCGGAGAATTCGCGACTATCAATTGTTTGTCCCAATGGGCGGCCGGGTTGTTTTGCCCTTCGCCGGCGACCGGTGGGAGTTCTTTGCCGGGGGAGGCGGGGCATATGTCCGCTATTACGAGGCCGTCAGCCAGCCGAGCACATGGATCCACATCGATTGCCCGTATTGCGCCGCGCGCCACGGCTTCGGATATTACGGACTCACCGGAGTGCGCTATCAGCCGTCCAGATGGCGCGGATTCTGGTTCGGTGGTTCGGTACGGGTCCTTCGCGTGACTACAGACGGAGAACCTTTCGGAAGTCTGGTAATTCGACCATCGCGCGACCGATGGGTGACTCCAATGATGGAATTCGGCTTCCGTTTTTAAGCTGAGCTGTCAATAGCAGATTTCCGCTATTTCGAAGCCGCCCTCTTGCACATATGATCGTGACTATTGAAAAGCCCTGGAGGCATCCTTGTCGCGGCATTCTTCGGCGTATTCGCCAGCTTCGCGTCCGTCTTTATCTTCACGTTCAGCGTATTTATAAAACCTCTGAGCGCAGAGTTCGGATGGAGCCGCACCCAACTCTCAGCCGGATTCGCGCTGGCGGCGCTTACCGTCGCGTTTGCCTCGCCGTTCATCGGCCGGCTGGTGGACCGCTTTGGCTCCCGCGCCGTCATTCTTCCCTGCTCGGCCGTTTTCGGCGCGGCGTTCGGATCTCTTTGCTGGCTGACACCCAACCTGGCTCACTTCTACGGGCTGCTCTTCGTTATTGGCGTTGTAGGAAATGGAACAACGCAGCTGGCGTTCTCGCGCGCGGTGGTGGAGGCTTTCGATTCGCGGCGTGGAATGGCGTTGGCTGTAATGCTGGCGGGAACCGGTACCGGGAGCATGCTGATGCCATCGCTCGCCCAGATGGGGATCGATCGCCTCGGCTGGCGGAGTACGTTCCTGGCCTTCGGAATAATGATCCTCTGCACAGCCATTCCGCTCACCGCCTGGTTGATTCCGGGCCGGGCTCGCTCCGTTGTTCGCGTCCAGCGCCATGGGTTTCCGGCGGCCCTACGATCTCGCCTTTTCTGGATGCTGATGGCCGCGTTCTTCCTGATGTCGCTTGCCGTGAACGCTGCCCTGGCGCATTTATCTCCTCTGCTGACCGATCGCGGTTTCACGCCGCAATCCGCGGCGATAGCCGCTTCGCTGCTTGGTGCCGGCACTCTTGGCGGACGCCTCTTGACCGGTTGGATGCTGGATCGTTGGGCGCCGGCTCGTGTCAGCTCGATCTTGTTTGGGTGCGGCGCGCTGGGCTTATTCGGATTCGCGGCCGGCGCCAGCGCGGAATGGGCGTTTGTGAGCACGGTACTGATCGGATTGGGGATGGGCGCGGAAGCCGATGTAATTCCGTACTTGATCAGCCGTCATTTCGACATGGCGTCGTTCAGTGAATTGTATGGGCTTTCTTTCGCGGCATTCGCAGTGGCGGGAGCCCTCGGACCGCTCATCATGGGCCGCGCGTTTGACATTGCCGGCTCGTACGACCCCGTGTTGGGCGGCCTTGCTTTGGCCGGCTTTGTGGCAGCGCTTCTCCTCAGCCGCACGCCTGCAATGCCGACGCCCGAACCCGAACCTCTCGCACAACCGGCCAGCACAAGATGAGCTGCGGCAGGTAAGAAAATTCTGCATCACCCCTTGATCTTGTTGCCTCATCTGACTACCCTAGCAACATAGGGTAATTGATGAGTTCTAAATCGGCTGAATCGCTGCAAGGCGCGCTGGAGCTTTTGGTCCTGCAAACTCTCTCGCGCGGGCCCAATCACGGCTTCGGAATCGCACTTCATATCGAGGAAGCATCAGAACAACTGCTGCGTGTCGAGGAAGGTTCTCTGTATCCCGCGCTCCACCGTTTAGAACGCGATGGTCTGGTGAAGGCGGAATGGCAGAAAACGCCAAATGGCCGCCGGGCCCGAATTTATTCGCTGACAGACGCTGGCCGGAAGCGCCTTGACGCCGTCGAGCGAAGCTGGGAAGTCCTTTCGACCGGAGTCCGAAAAGTACTGAGGTTCGTATGAATGGTCCATCTGAAGATGAAATTCGGGAAGAGCAGGAGCACCACATTCACTCGCGGACAGAGTTGAATCAGCAGCGAGGGCAAGCGGACGACGATGCACGCGCGGCCGCGCGGAAACGATTCGGCAACCGCACGCGGACCTTTGAGGAGACTCGTGGCGTGTATGTCCGCGCTTGGGCGGAAGAATTTCGAAAGGATATGGTCTACGCCCTCCGCAGCTTTCGCCGCAATCCAGCGGTGCCCATCACCGCCATCATTGTTCTGGCATTGGGGATCGGCTCGACAGCGGCGGTTTTCAGCGTCGTTGATCGCATTCTGTTTCGCGCTTTGCCCTACCCCGATGACCGCCAATTGGTATCGTTCGGCTTATCCGCACCCATCGAGCCGACGGAGTTCATGCTCGGGCCGGATTACGTCGAATGGCGCAAGGCGCAAACTCCGTTTTCGCATGTTGCCTCGTGGATGGGTGTCACTGCGTGCGATCTGACAGAGGGCAGCGCGCAGCGCCTGAACTGCGCGCCGGTAGATTCGTCTTTGTTGCCGGCGTTGCAGATCAGGCCGATCCACGGGCGAAATTTTACGGAGAATGAAGATCGCCCGAATGCCCCGCGAACTGCAATCCTTTCCTACGCGCTGTGGAAAGGCCGGTTCGGCGGCGATGCGTCGATAATCGACCGCACGATCTCGCTCGATGGACAGCCGGTTCGCGTGGTGGGAGTTCTACCTGCGGAATTCGAGCTTCCTGCCTTGAGTCGATTCGATTTGTTAATTCCGCAGCAGCTTCGAGGGACAGTAGAGGAGCGCGGAAATATGGAAGTCGTCCGTGCCTTAGCACGGCTGAAGCCGGGAGTCACGGTCGGTCAAGCCGAACAGGCGCTAGCGCCGCTGTTCCAGGCATCGCTCCAGAACGTTCCTGTAGCCTTTCGGAACGAGGTGAAGCTGCGCGTTCGTTCGCTTCGGGATCGGCAGGCCTCGCATGTCCGGACTGCATCGTGGCTGCTCCTCGCGGCCGTAGGTGCCGTATTGGCGATTGCCTGCGCGAATATCGCCAATCTGCTGTTGGCACGGACGGCGGCACGGCGCGTAGAACTGACGATCCGCGCCGCGCTGGGAGCATCGCGCACGAGGCTCGTCCGGCAGCTGCTGACCGAGAGCCTGATGCTCGCGAGCATTGGCGGCTTGTTGGGGCTTGCAACCGCGTGGATGCTACTTCGGTTGTTCATCGCCGCCGAGCCCGGCGGCATTCCGAGGCTGTCCCAAGCTTCACTTGACCTGCGGGTGCTTCTGGTTACCGCAGCCATCGCGATGGGAGCCGGACTTTTGGCAAGCGTCATTCCGGCGCTTCAATTGTTCCGTAGCGAGGTACTTGCGGGCGGCCGGTCGATTGCAGGTGTGCGAGGAGGAAATCGCCTTCGCCAAAGCCTTGTTGTGGCGCAGGTAGCGGCATCGGTCGTCCTTCTCATCGGGTCGGCCCTCCTACTTCGTAGCGTTTGGAGCATGCAATCCGCGCCGCTCGGATTCAATGCCGATAATGCCATTACTGTGCCCGTGACACTTGGCCGTCATGGGTACCGCCAGCCGGTGGAGCGTGCGCAGTTCTTTGAGCGGCTGCTCGAAAGCGCGTCCACAATTCCCGGTATATCGGCGGTGTCCTTGAGCGACTCGATACCGCCAACGGGCCAGGTTCGGGCGATGATCTATTCCCTGATAGAAGTGGAAGGCAAGCCAAAGGAGTCTGAGGGAACGGGAGGTATGGTTCCCTGGCGCAGCGTTACACCCGGGTTTTTCTCGGCTCTCGAGATTCCGATCCTGCGCGGCCGTGCTTTCCAGGAGAGAGACCGGCGAGCCGGAGAGGAGTCGATCATTCTTGGCGAAGGTCTCGCTCGACGGCTGTTTGGCAGCGAAGAGCCGCTGGGAAAACGACTGCGGTTCGGAACCGGGGCATGGTACACCGTGGTTGGTATCGCCGCCGGAATCAGCAATAGCGGGCTGGCTCCGCCGAAGCCCA
>CAYTVP010000009.1:0-16446 GCA_964441675.1 uncultured Solibacteraceae bacterium
CGGAGCGAAATACCGTTCCTTGATACACCGTCGGCAGATAGCCGGCATTGTACGGAATGTTACCCGCCTTCATTGCGCCATCCGACATCACCACAAACGCCGGCAGGTTCGCATTCTCCGAGCCCAATCCGTATACCACCCACGAACCCAGCGATGGCCGCCCGGGAAATTGCGATCCGGTTCCGCGCAGATTGATTGCCGGCGCATGATCGAAGGCATCTCCGTAGCAGGAGCGAACGATAGCCAGATCGTCCACCAGCTTTGCCGTGTGCGGCATGAGCTCCGCATTGCATTCGATACCCGATTTGCCGCAGCGCGTGAACTGGTATGGCGTTCCGCGCATCAGGGCCTTTGAGAAGTCGATGCGGGAGGTCTTCAGACCCTTGGCGAAAGACTCCGGAAGTGTCTGTCCCGACAAGCGGGTCAGCTCCGGCTTCGGATCCCAGGTGTCCACATGCGAAACGCCACCGTGCATGAACAGGTAGATGATGCTCTTGGCCTTCGGAGCAAAGTGCGGTGCTTTGGCCGCAAGCGGATTGACGGCGCCGGATTTGGCCCCAGCCAGCAGATCGGCGGGCAGCATCGTGCCCAGCGCCGCTGCGCCGAAACCTCCGCCCAATCGGAACAAAATATCGCGTCTGCGTCGGTCCATCGAAAAGTCTCCTAGTCCACGTACAGGAACTGATTCAGATTGAATAACGCCCGGGCCAGCTCCGTCACCGCCGCTTCGGGCGTACCCGTCTGCCTGGTCTGCCGCTCCAAAAATCCACTGGTCAGCCGGAGCTCTTCTTCCGACGGATCGCGCGAGAGGGCGTCGCGGAATGCCATACGGATTGCCTCCGGCGTATCCTTAGCCTTGCTCAAACGCTGAGCGAATGCGCGTGCTTGCGTATAGGCGAAGTCCGAATTGAATAAGGTCAGCGATTGCGGCGCCACGGTCGAAGCATCGCGGCGCGCGCAGTGTAATGTCCCATCCGGAGCATCGAATGCTTCCATCAGCGGAGCGCGATAGCTGCGGCGTACCAGCAAGTAGATGCTGCGCCGCGAATGTTCTTCTTTATTCCAGGACACCGGCCAGAAGTTGTCGGGCGACTGGCTCATCCCGTACAGTTCTTCCTTCGTCTGTTGCGGCACGACCGGCCTGCCGAACATTTTCAGGTTCAGTGTGCCGCTCGCCTGGAGAACCGAATCCCGTACTTCCTCCGCGGATAACCGGCGTCGCTCGAAGTGCGAGAGCCAGATGTTTTCCGGGTCCTGCTCCTTCGCCTTGGCCGAGACCGCAGATGCGCGCCGGTAGGTTTCCGAGTTCATGATCACGCGGTGCATCGCTTTCAGAGACCACTTCTGGGACACCAGCTCCGACGCCAGCCAGTCCAGCAGTTCGGGATGGGATGGCTTCATGCCGCGAGTGCCGAAGTCCGACGGAGTCGCAACAATGCCACGGCCAAAATGATAGTGCCAGAGACGATTCGCCATGACACGCGCGGTGAGCGGGTGTTTCGGATCGGCCAGCCATTCCGCCAGCGCCTTGCGGCGGAATGTGGTCACCGCCTCCGCAGGAGGCTCCGGAATGTCTTTACCCCCGAGCGCCGTCAGCAATCCAGGCTGTATCTTCTGGCCAAGCCCCGATTGCCCGCGAGCCGGCATGAATGTATCCGGTGCGATGCGATCCGGATCCATGAAGCCCGGTGCGATCGGTCCCGAAGTGTGCCCCGCGTACATCCCCACCAGCCGGCGTCCGAGTGACTCGAGCCGTGCCCGGTCGTCCGCCGACAGCTCCTTCCAGACGTCATCCTGCGAGATCCGCACGGCGTCCGGATTGGCATTCACCAGCACCAGCTGTTCCGGCGTCCGCTTGGTGTCTTCCGCTTCAAACGCTTCCCGCAACGGCGAACTGAGCGCGGCGATCTTGCGCTTGCGGAGTTTGCTCCGGTACGGACCCTGTATGTGCGCGATCTCTTCTCCGATGTCGCGCAGTTTGAACTCGCGATAGTTCAGGCCGATGTCGTAGCCGCGCCCCGCGTTGTAGTTCAGAAAGATCCTGTGCTTTACCCCTGGGGTAAAGATCGCCTGCATGCGATAGTAGTCGCGCTGCGGAATCGGGTCGAACTTGTGATCGTGACAGCGCGCGCAGCCCACGGTTAGCCCCATGAACACGGACGAGGTGGTATCGACATAGTCGGTCAACTGCTCGACCCGGTTGATGTCCTCCACCTTGTAGAGCATGTCCCGGTTGGTCCCCACCGAGAAGTAGCCGGTGCCGGTCCTCGCATCGGGATCCTCGGGCCAAAACTCGTCGCCTGCAAGTTGTTCCTTAAGGAACTGGTCGTATGGCTTATCGGCATTGAAGCTTTCGATCACATAATCGCGGTAACGCCATGCGTCAAGGATGTACGGGTCCTGCTCGAATCCGGCGGTGTCGCCATAACGGACCAGGTCCAGCCAATGGCGTCCCCACTTCTCCCCATATCTCGGGGAAGCAAGCAACTCGTCAATCAGCTTGGCCCAGGCATCGGGAGAGGAATCGTTGAGGAACTTCTGCGCCTGTTCGTATGTCGGCGGCAGCCCATGCAGGTCAAAGTAAGCCCGGCGGACCAATGTGAACTTGTCCGCGGCCGGTTCGGCTTCGAGCCCTTTCTCCTTCAGCTTGGCCGCGACGAATCCGTCGATGGCGCTTCCCGTGCCGGAGGGTGCGTCTGACCGCTTTACAGGCTGGAAGCTCCACCATGAAGGAGCCTTCACCGTCAGCGCTCCGCCGTCTTTCGGCCACGGCGCTCCGGCATCGATCCATTTGCGAAGAGTATCCAGGTCGCCGTCCGATAACTTCTTGCCCGGCGGCATCGCAGGCTCCGCGGTGTGTGTCACCACTGCCATGAGCCTGCTTTTCGAAGAATCGCCCGTCACTAGCACCGGCCCCTTGGCACCTCCCTGAATCAGCCCGTCGCGCGTGTCGAGGCGTAGCGACGACATCTGCACCTGGGCGCCGTGACACTGGCTGCAGTTGGTGGCAAGAACCTCGATTGCGCGCTGTGCCTCGGCTTGCGCAAGCGCGAGTGCAGCGGGTGCGGCGAACACGGCCAGAAACCGAGCGAAAAACATGCTGCCTCTATTAGATAATGGCCGCCGCCGGGGTGCAATGAACTATTTGGCGTCGGCGATTGCGCTTAAGACCGCGAATGCGACTTCAGGCTTTGCGATATCGCTATGTCCGAGAATCAGTGAGTTAGCTTCCAGATTGTAGATTTTCCCTGAGGTGTCGAAGGGATACTTCGATCCGACGGCCAAAAGTTTTGTATCCACCGCTTCGCCGGTTCGCTGCGCGCCGTTCCTTCCGAGTGCTCCGTATGCGTCGTTTTTCCCGCCGATGCTTGAAAGCGAATCGCCGGTCAGCCGCACTGCCATCGGGTATGCCAATCCCACTGCGGAATCCCGCTCGCTGTGCGTAATCAGAATGGGTCCGCGAACTACACTCTCGGCGATCAAGCTACGGAACGCGCCATTTTCGGAAAACGAATTATGTGAGAACGCCGCCTGCAGCAAGGTGAGCGTGGACGGCGCGAACTTTCCTGCCTGAGCTGCCGCTGTCACCAGCCGCGCTCCGAAACTATGGCCGACAAGGTGTATGCGCGCGTCGGGGTACTCCTTTCGAAAGCGATCGAGAACAGGCGCCAAGCCGTCCGCACCGGTCTTCCCGGCACGATCTTTCATGGTCCAGAAAGTGTAGAGGTTTATTCCGTTTTTGATTGCACCAAAAGGCTTTGAGAAAACTACTCCTGTCGTGCCGCCCACTTCCCCGATTGGTTTCGGGGGGCGCGCTCCGCCGGCGGCGAGGCGGTCGATCAATTCCGAGTCGTCCATTCTCATGAGAGTTGCCTTGGGAAGACGCGGCTCACCTTTTACTTGAGGTATTCCCACCAACAGCCCTCGGAGCGCCGCAATCGTCTCTTCGTCCATGGCCGGCCGTTGAACGCCGGCGGCGATCTTCTTCAGATAGGGAACATCGCGAGGGCGGGCGGCCGCGATTGCATCTTGGACCTGTTCGATTACGTCCGGACGGAGCGAAGCGGAGCCACCTGGGATGAGATCCTTTTCTGCGAATTTCATGGATGGCCAGAAGATACCTGCAACGCCGAATACCCTATTTTTCAAAGACTTCGGAGTTTGTTTTTGGAGTAATGCTCTAGTCTGTGCAAATAGCTGATGATAGAGTTCGCGCGCCTTCCGCATGTCGTTATTCCAGCCGTGTGACACAACGAATAAATCAGTGATGTCATCCGCTTCGAGGAGCGATCCTCGATCGTCAGGCCTTACCGGCTTCTGCTGCTTGTCGAAGGCAAGGGAGAAGAAAGGAAATCCTTCTAAACTGTCGCGGGGCATGATCCTCAGACCGACTGAATCGCTCGCATTAAATCGACAACCCCGGCTCCTTGAAAACGGCTGTCACGCGCGAGGTCGGTCGCCGATTGCATGAAGATTTGTTTGACGCGTTCCGGCTGACCGAGGAATTCACGCCGGACGGATAGGAAGGCGGCGATCGCTCCGGAGACATGCGGCGCAGCCATACTGGTGCCCGAACTTTCGACAAAGTAGGCATCCTTCTTACTCTTGGGCGCTGCCTCGGTTTCTTTCAGAAGATTTCCCGTGGCGCAGGAAATAATCCTTTCACCGGGAGCGACAAGATCCGGCTTACGGCGGCCATCTCCTGTGGGCCCTTTCGAGGAGAAAAATGAGACGCCGTATACGTGGGGCATATTCCGGTGAACAGATCCCACGGTGATGGCCAGGTCGGCATTCCCCGGATCGTTGATAGAGATCATCTGACCTGCCGCGGGAACTGCGGACATTCCGCGAAATGCTTGTGTTTCCACATAGCCCGCGTTACCCGCCGCGGCGACCACAACAACGCCCGAGCGTACCAGGCGATTCACGGCCGTGCAGAGCGGGCTTTGCCCGCAGGCGAACCATAGCGGATCGAACCAGTAGCCCAGGCTTAGATTCACTCCATGGATTAGGTTACGGCGTCCAAAATCATTAATACGAAGGACTTCTTCGATTGCGGCAATGATGTAGCTGGACTTGCCGACGCCATTATTGTCCAGAACCCGCATGCTGACAATCTTTGTTTCCGGCGCCACACCAGAGAAGTTCGCAGACGTTTCTGTCCGGTCCCAGACAATGTTCTGCGTCCTCGTATCCTGGCGCGATTGCATCTGAAAAACCTTCTGTGTTTTCGATGGCTCGGTAAGCCCGGCGATGATGCCGGCGACGTGCGTCCCATGCCCCTTTCCATCCGCTAGCTTCTGCGGGCCGGATCCGATCTCCGGGTGATTCGCATCCCGAATGTAATCCATGTGCTGAAGCGGCGGGTTGAGCTCAAGGTTTGCGAGCGTCCGGAAGTGCGGATGCTTACCGTCCACTCCGGAATCGATCACCGCCCAGACGACATCGCGCCCTGTTGCGCTGAACGATATCCTCGCTGCGTCGGCCTTGATCGTTCTCACCGATTCCGTCAACAGGGAGTGAACGTCGTGATCTTTCCAGATGCGATGGATGGGATGATCGATGCGCCCCGGTCCTTCGACGCTTGCGTCCGCCAGAACCAAAATGTTCCTGCCGGTGAGTTTGGCGAAAACAAACGGATGTACGCAATTGTTGCTAAGCGTCGTCTCGCCCTTCTCCTTCGTCACCAGCTCGGTAACGCGTTTTCGAGCAGCATCTCGCCCGTCGCGATAGTCGAGATTCAACTCGATGATGACGTCGAATGTTTTGCCTGGATTCTCGCGGGCTTCGCTTAGCAGCGGCTCCGCAATCAGCGAACGAGCAAGTTCGCGTTCGAAGTCAGGCGCCTTGTCCTTACGGGGCATACGTTTTTTCAACTATATCTGTCGTGACCGGGCGGGTCGCGTTGATGTAGTATGACGAGGTCAATTTATGGCACATATTTCGCGGCGAACGATGCTTGGATTGGGAGCAATGACGGCCGGTTTGGCCACTTTCGAGAAGCTGGCTGCAGCGGAGAGAAAGCGTCACCGCATTCGCGACGTCCAGACAATGCTTCTACAGGGTGGCCGGACATATGTGCTGGTCAAGATCGTTGCCGATGACGGACAGTATGGAATTGCCGAGGCATACGGCAGCCCTGGTATCGGTGTCCGCGAGCAGATCGACCAGATGAAGACGTGGCTGGTGGGTAAGGATCCGCTAGAGATCGACCGCATCTATACAACTATTGGCGCCGGGTCCAACAGTCTTTCCGGTAGCCGCACGGATGGTTCCGCGCACAATCTTATGCGCGCAGTGAGCGGTATTGAAATGGCGCTGTGGGATCTCGCGGGTAAGCTGTTGGACACTCCCACGACGACACTCTTAGGCGGCAGATTTCGCGAGAAGGTTCGCGTGTACGACCATGCGGCTCCGAGAAATATGCTCGACAAAGCATCCTGCCGCGAGTGGGCCCAAAAAGTGAAATCCGATCCGAGCGGTTTTACCTGTCATAAATTCGGATTCCGTCATACCGATCCCAAGACCGACCTGGCCCGCGATCTGGGGAACCGGCTCCTGACCACGAAAGAATTGATTAATATCCGCCAGGGGTTTGAAAACTGCCGGGAAGCAATCGGGTGGGATCACGACATCATGGTTCATTGCCATTGGGAGTACGACCTGCGGACGTCGATCCAGATTGCCGAGGCGGTGGAATCCATCCGGCCGGTTTGGCTCGAAGATCCGCTGCCGCCCGATTATTCGGATTCCTGGAAGCGGCTGTGCGCCAGCTCGCGCGTGCCGATCTGCACCGGAGAGAATACGGCGCGGCGCGAAGGTTTCAAGGACTTCATCATTCAGCAAGGGTGCGATATTCTCCATCCCGATCTGAGAAACTCCGGCGGCTTCCTCGAGACCAAGCGCATCGCCGATATGGCGCACGTCTTCGGACTGCCGATGGGTACGCACAATACCGGCAGCCAGATCAACACCTGGGCCACGTGCCAGTGGGCAGGTTCCATCCGCGATTTTGTCGCATGCGAAACGGTCACCGGCAAAGGCGACTGGATGGACCAGGTGATGATCACCGATGGAAGCTATATCAAAGATGGATTCATCCAGATCAACGACAAGCCTGGCCTCGGGATCGAGCTAAATCCGGACGTGGTGAAGGCGCACTTGGCGCAAGGCGAACAATGGTGGGGATAGCCTCATCGAACCATCGCTATTCGTAGCGCAGCGCCAGCATGGGATCGACGCGGCTGGCTCGCCGTGCGGGAATAATGCCGGCCAGCGATGCAACGGCGACGAGCAGGATGATCGCAATTCCCGCGACTAGTGGATCGTGGGGTTTGATTCCGAATAGCTGAGATGCCACGTACTGTCCGAGGGCGATTGCGGTTGGGATTCCAATCGCGAGCCCAATCCCGAGCAGGAGCAGCACTTCCTTCATCACCAGCCACAGCACGGATGTCGAGTTCGCGCCAAGGGCCATTCGCACGCCGATCTCCTTTGTCCGGCGCGTGACCACGAATGCCATCACGCCGTAAAGGCCAATGGCTGCGAGCAGCGTAGCCAGGAATCCGAAGCAGGCCGAGAGAATCGCGATCAGGCGTTCCGTCAGCAGCGTCTGGTCGAGCCGGCCTTCGAGCGTCGCCATATCGTAGACGGGCATGGCCGGGTCGATCTTTTTGACTGCGCCGCGGAGCGACTGAAAGAGCGCGCTCGAGTCGACACCGGCGCGAACATAATACGCTACGCCGGAAGGAAACTGGCTTTGCGCGTGCGGGATAAACACCTGCCGGCGCACGCCTTGCCGCGGACCTTCGTAAAGCGTATCTTCCGTCACACCGATGATTTCGATTGGCAGCTTCGTACCTGGATTGCCGCCGAATCCGACATGGCGGCCGAGGGCGCTTTTGTCGCCGAAGAAATGCGTGGCGAATTTGCGGTTGACGATCGCCGCTGTCACTTCCTTGCCTGTATCCCGATCGTCGAAGTCGCGCCCCTCGACGATGTCGACACCCATTGCTTTGAAGTAACCGGGAGACAGCGCATTCATGAATGCCTGCATGTCCTCGCCGTCCTGTGCCTGGTGTCCTTCGACGGACATTGTCGAATCCCATTCGTCGCCGGCCAAAACCTGCACCTGAGAGTATCCAGCGGACTTCACCCCCGGCAGCGTGCGCACGTCTTCGAGCACCTGCTTGAAAAATGCCTTCTGACGTTCGAGTGAATAACCGTTCAGGGCAGGCGCGACTTCGAACTTCACCAGGTTGCCGATCTCTTCAAACCCCGTACGTGCTTCCTTCAAGTTCTGCAGGCTGCGGACAAACAGGCCGGCGCCGAACAGCAGGAGAAAACTGAGCGCTACCTGCGCCGCCACCAGGCTCTTGCGCAGCGCGGCCGAACTGCCTCCGCCGGCAATCGCACCGACGACGTCCTTGAGCGTGCTCCATAGGTCCAGCCGTGTCGATTTCAGGGCGGGAATTAATCCGAAGATAATGCCCGTTGCGAGTGACAGAACAAAAGTGAATATCAGGATTCGCGCGTCCGGCTCAGCGCGGAGAACAAGAGGCGTTCCTTCCTGCGGCAGCATTGCCAGCAATCCCTTGGTGGTCCAGAAAGAGAGAAAGAGGCCGGCTGCACCTCCGATCAGCGCGAGCGCTGTGCTTTCGATCAGGAGTTGCCGGACCAGTTGCCCACGCGAAGCGCCGACGGACAGGCGAACGGCGATTTCTTTTTGCCGTGCCATTGCACGAGCGATCAGCAGGTTCGCGACGTTCGCGCAGGCGATCAGCAATACAAGCCCGACCATGCACATCAGGACAATCAGGGCTTTGGACGATTGCTCGCGCATCTGCGAGTACCCGGTTGCCGCCGGCTCGACCTGGGTGGTCATTGTGAGGAATTGTTTCCGGTTGTAGTCGGTGCTCTTGGCGAACGCCGGCATTTTTACTTCTTCGTTGATGATCTGCTTGAACAGCGGCTCGAGAGATGCGCGTGTGGACTCAACTGTTTGTCCGGGCTTCATCCGGGCGAACACCTGGACCCATCGCGTCCTGCGGTCGCCCATATTGTCCCTGGCTGATATCGCTACAGGCGTCATCTGAATCGGAACGCGAAGCTGGGGAGAGTGCGAAGGATCGAGTCCGTGAAAACCCGCGGCTGAGACACCCACGATGGTCATCGGGAAATTGTTGACCAGAATCTTTTTCCCGATGACGTCGGATTTCCCGCCGAACCGAGTGATCCAGTAATCATGGTTGAGCACCACGTGGGGATGCCCTTTATATTGGCGATCGTCCAACTCCGGACTAAAGACACGTCCGGCGGCCGGACCCACCCCGAGGGCAGCGAAGAAATTTCCGGAGACCAACTCGGCGTTGACACGCTCCGTCTGGCCATCGAAGGTGACGGATAAGGGAGTCTGCCGGCGGCAGAAGACCGATTCGAAGGCGGGAGCTTTCTGTTGGAAATCCTGATACATCGGATACGACAGCGCTCGCGAACCCCAGTTGCTGCCGTTATGGGGTCCCTTCGTCCAGATCATTACCAACTGCTCAGGATTGCTGACCGGCAGTAGCCGCAGCATGAGTTGATCGAGCAATGTGAAGATGGCCGTATTGGCACCGATTCCCAGGCCGAGCGAAAGGATGGCCACACAGGCAAACAGCGGGCTGCGGCTTAGAGTGCGTAGGGCAAACTTCAAGTCTGCGAGCAATCCGGTCATGGAAGTTATTACGAACGAGACGGTTTCCGGTTCCGTGAAATACTGGAGATAGGGATGTCTTTCCTGGAGAATCAGTTCGAGCGCAACGTGGTGACGACCACGGTGGATTATGTATTCAACTGGGCCCGTAAGAGCTCGGTTTGGCCGCTGACCTTTGGGTTGGCCTGTTGTGCCATAGAGATGATCGCTTCAACGACGGCGCGTTTCGATATCGCGCGATTCGGGAGTGAGGTTTTCCGGCCCAGCCCGCGGCAAAGCGACCTAATGATCGTCGCCGGGACCGTAACCTTAAAGATGGCTCCGGTTCTGCGCCGGATTTACGAACAGATGCCGGAACCCAAATGGGTAATCTCGATGGGCGCATGCTCGAGTGTCGGCGGGCCGTTTAATACCTACTCGGTGCTCCAAGGCGTTGACAAAGTTGTCCCTGTCGACGTTTATGTGGCCGGGTGCCCACCGCGTCCGGAAAACCTGTTTTATGCCTTGCTGAAGCTGCAGGACAAGATTGATGCGACCCCCAACCTGATAAAGCGTCCGACCGAAGTTCGCCTGGACGAGTCCATGCTCGAGGAATTCAAACAGCAGATTCGGATCGGACAGACACAGAATCCTGCGGCATGATCCTTAGGATTCCGGCGTGGGAGGAATTGCCATGGCTGGAACATGGCTTTGGGACCCGCCTGTCCGAAAAATGGACACACACCGATGGCCGTACCTGGCTGCGACAGGTGCATTCATCCAACGTGGTTCCGGTAAGTTTTGCCGGGGACGCTGGGGAAGGCGATGCGCTTATTACCGATTGCGCCGGCTTGACGCTGGAAATCCGTACGGCGGATTGTGTGCCCATTCTTCTGGTCGATCCCGAACGGCGGGCGGTGGCCGCGATTCATGCCGGATGGCGGGGTACGGCCGGGCACATCTCGAAGCAGGCAATTTTCTTGTTTACCAGGCGTTTCGGAACGCGGCCGGCGACAATTCAGGCTGCTATCGGGCCTGCCATCGGAGCTTGCTGCTATGAAGTTGGACCGGAAGTTTCTGAAGAGTTTGGACTTACGGGAAGACAGAGATTGGACCTGGTGAGAGAGAACGTCGATCAGTTCCGTGCGGCGGGGGTTATGCCATCAAAGATCTACATCACCGGCGGGTGTACAAAGTGCGATAACCGTTTTCATTCGTTTCGGCGGGATCGGGAACTGGCCGGAAGGATGGAAGCAGGAATCGGCATACGCCGGTCGTAACAAAAATGTAGCCTACCGTCCCATTTCGCACACCTGCAGCGCCTTTTCGCACAAAAACGGCACAGACCAAAGATCTGTGCCGTTTGTGGGAGAAGCTTTCCGGAGGGATCAGGCAGCGTTAACGAGTTCTTCGAGGTCTTCGCTCGAGGAGACCTGAGCCCGATCGGCCAGCTCCTGGCAGTTGATGCAATACGGTGCCCAAGGCACTGCATTCAAGCGTTTCGGAGAAATATCCTCCTCGCAATGAGCGCAGACCCCGTATGTGCCATCGGCGATGCGACGGAGCGCCCCACGGACATGGCGGAGCAGGGAGGACTCGCGATCCAAGTTACGGATTGCCAACTCTCGCTCTGCCGCGTGTTGCACTTCATCGAGTGCATCCGGGCTTTTTTCGATAGCGATACCTTCGCGGTTGCGAACCACGGCAGACAATTCGGCTTGGCGGGCTTCCAGCGTCTGCCGGAATTTATTGAGTTCCTGTTTGGTCATGTCGACTTCTCCTGAATTCCTCTACTTGTGTTGTTTTTCGTTCCCGTTACTCTCTCAGATCTAATTAGACGATGCATTGTAAGGAAGGTTTCAGTAAAAATCTGAAATCTAAGCCTTCATTACTAAAATCATTTAACACCCGGCCATTAAGAATGACGGCATTGCCGCCACTTTCGTTCCCAGATCGTAGCTCCGTGAGTATCACGACGTAGCATAACACGGCTGTCAAGCAATTCTTTGGCCATTTAGTACAAGCGGATTTCCTACCCGTTCCAGCGGGAGGATGCTAGTACTATCGGCACCGTTGTCGAAGAACTTGAGGTTTGCACTTGGAATTTTCCCGGTCCCCATATTAGGGACGTTCAGCGCCACGATTCAGATGAGGTGCTGCTGTAAAGGTTCGAGGAGTTTCGTGACCAGGAAGTTTCAAAAATGTTGCAAACTCTCTTGCCGTCAGCCACCCTTTTAAGACATATTTATGTCAGTAACTGAGGGAACGGTGACGGAGGAAAAATGAGCAAGCCAATCGACCTGGTGCAGGGAACTCTGGATCTATTGATCCTGACGATTATCGCGCTGGAGCCGATGCATGGCTGGGCGATCGCGCAGCGAATACACCAAATGTCGAATGACGTGCTGCAAGTGGGGCAGAGCGCGCTCTATCCGGCGCTTCACAAGCTGGAGCAACAAGGCTGGATTTCGGCCGAGTGGAAGATGTCTGAGAACAACCGGCGCGCCAAATACTATTCGCTCACGCCCGATGGCAGGAGGGCGCTGACCAAAGAAGCGGCACAATGGGAGCGGCTTTCGACCGCAATCTCCCAAATCGTGCGCACCGCTTGAAGGAGACATACGATGTCACGCTTCGTTCGGCAGCTTCGCCTTCGCTTCCGATCGTTGTTCTGGCGTGGAACCGTTGAGCGGGAACTCAACGAGGAGCTGGAATATCATCTGGACCGGCAGATTGAAGAAGGGCTGGCCCGTGGTCTGACACCCGAAGGGGCGAGGTATGCGGCGCTTCGCGAGTTGGGGCCCATTGTCCAGAGTCAGGAGGAATGCCGCGACATGCGCCGTGTAAGCCGCATAGACAGCATCGTGCAGGATCTGCGGTTCAGTGTCCGGGGGTTGTGGAATAGCCGGGCTTTCAGTATCGTCGCTGTCCTCACTCTTGCGCTTGGTATTGGTTCGTCGGCGTCGATCTTCTCTGTCGTGGACGCAGTGCTGCTGCGTCCGCTTCCCTATCCGGATCCGCACGAGATCGTTCGCCTGTGGGAAGTAGGTGAGCGCGGGCAGCGAATGAACCTGGCGGATTTGAACTTCGATGATTTCCGGCGGCAGAACAATACATTCACCGGCATGGCGGCATATGGCCATAAGCTGGCATCCGTTTCCGGCGGGAGCGAGCCGTTGCGCGCCAATGTTGCCTGGGTCTCCAGCGATTTTTTCCATGTTCTGGGCGTTCAGCCGTTTCGCGGGCGCGGCTTTTCGGCGGAGGAACAGCGCCTGCATGGCGCGCCGGCGGCGATTATCAGCTATGGCTACTGGCAGCGTTATCTCGGGGGCGCAGCGGATTTCTCCAGCTTCAAGCTCAGGCTGGATGGCGTGGCTCATCCCATTGTCGGGGTGATGCCGGAAGGATTTGATTTCCCAAGAGGCGTCGCCGTGTGGACTCCGCAGGAACGATATCCCGCGGTTGGCAGCCGCTCTGCGCACAACTGGTGCGGTCTCGGCCGCTTACGGAATGGCGTGACTGTCGAGCAAGCACGGGCCGATCTCGGCGCGATTGCCCATCGCATCCGGGAGCAGTATCCGAAAGACGTTCACCTCGTGGATGCCGCGGTGGTCCCTCTGCCCGATGCCATGGTCGGAGATGTACGGACCGGGCTGCTGACTCTTCTTGGAGCAGTCGGCCTCCTGCTTCTGGTGGCGTCGGCGAATGTTGCGGGATTGCTCGTGGCTCGCACGTCCGCCCGCCGCAAAGAGCTGGCGGTTCGCGCGGCGCTCGGAGCGGGGCGTGGCCGTCTGATTCAGCAATTCCTGGTGGAGTCCTTCGTCCTTTCGTTAATCGGCGCTGTATTAGGTCTCGTCGTTGCGAGTTGGGCTGTGAATATACTGCCGGCGATTTTTCCGGCAAACTTGCCGCGTCAGGAAGGAATTGCGCTCAATAATGCCGTCTTGGGGTTCGCGTTTGGAGTAACTGTTGCCATCGCGCTCTCGCTGGGTCTGATTGCAGCTTGGCGCGCCGGGAGTGGAGATTTGCAGGAAGCACTGGGTGCCGGATCTCGGGCATACACGGCTTCAACCGCCAGCCAGAAGCTGCGCAGTGTACTGGTGACCGGCGAAATTGCCACGGCGCTGGTGGTTCTGGTTGGCGCGGGGCTGCTGAGCAGGAGCTTCGTGCGGCTGATTTCCACGAATCCCGGATTCAATCAACAGAACCTCATCACGATGGAATTCTCGCCCCCCGCTCCGGATTGGAAGGTGGACGAGATGGCGATTGTCCGGCAAGGTCAGTTGTTCGACGGTATGTTGACACGGCTTCGTGCCGTTCCGGGCGCGAAGAATGTGGGCTTGATCGGTGGAATACCTGTCGCGGCGGGAGACAATTTTCCGGAAGGCGACTTTCTAATTCTCAATGGCCAGAAATCCCCAACCAATTTCGAGGAGTGGGGCCGCATTGGGCAAAATCCTGCGAATGTGGGTCACGCCCTTTATGCAGTTGCGGATGAAGACTACTTTCGCACGATGGGGATTCCGGCGATCCGCGGGCGGCTGTTTGGCCGGCAAGACGACTGGGCTTCGCCGCATGTTGCGCTAATCAGCCAAACGTTGGCCCGCCAGCGGTGGCCGGACCAGGATCCGGTCGGCCGGATGATCCATTTTGGGAATATGGACGGTGGTTTGAAGCCGCTCACGATTGTTGGCATCGTCGGTGATGTTCGAGCGCGCGGGCTCGATCATCCGCCGAGCTCGGTGGTCTATGTCAATTACCGGCAGCGCGGAATGAAGAATAATTCGTCGCCGACCATAGTGGTGCGCAGCTCGGCGTCATTGGGAGAGATCGCCCCCGTAGCACGAGGCATCTTCCGTGATCTGGCTCCGGATGTTCCGGTGAAGTTTTCGACGTTTGCGGAGGAAATGGGCGGCTGGCTGGCGGATCGTCGATTTCTGCTTTTGCTGGTTGGCCTTTTCGCGGTGATGGCGCTCGGCCTCGCGGCAATCGGCATTTATGGCGTTGTTGCATTTTCTGTTGCGCGGCGGACTCAGGAGATTGGCATTCGCATGGCCATTGGCGCGCGGCGGACGGATGTCCCGCGACTGGTGTTGGGCGAAGGTGCGCGTATGGCGGCGGCCGGTGTCGCTATCGGCATTGCGGTGTCGTTGGCGATCACCCGGTTGCTCGAGAGTCTGCTATTCGATGTCAGTGCTACGGACCCGATGACGTTGCTCGGGGTGGCGCTTGTACTTTGCCTGGTGGCGCTGATTGCTTCCTACATTCCCGCGCATCGAGCCGTGCGTTTGGATCCGATGACGGCGCTGCGCCATGAGTAGCATGACGCCCGCGCATTTACCGGACCTGGATGGTTCCAAAAATCACGCTTAGCTCTCGCGGGTCGGGAGGGACGCGAGTGACGCGGGAAGCGATGATTTCGACGGGAAGATTTTCTGTTTCCTGGACTCGTGGGGGGAGCACGAAACGGAGTTCGAAGAAGCCGTCGGAAACGGCGACCGATTGTTGTCCGAGGTTGATCCCGCCGGCGCGGACTTCCAGCTGAATGGGCCCGCCCTTCGATACGGCGGCAGGGCGATAGCCCGTCAGCTGAAGTTCGCGGCCGGGAATCCGTTTCGCATTCAAAACAACGGAAGCACGGCGGCCCATCCAGCGAAACGAGTTGCCATCGCGCTCATACCACCCTTCGCGTAGCTGTGCGTCAAAAGCCGCATTTCCGGCGTCGACAAATGGTGAAAGTTCGCTGGGCAGGGTCGCGATTTTGTCTCGCCAAAGATGGGTAACGTCATCCAGGCAACCGGCGACGGGCCGCAGCACGACGGCTTCGTTGCGGAGCAACAGCTCTTCGGCAGCTTTTGCGGGCAGAATCCATTCGTTCACCCCGCCCCATTCCGGATGGGAATCAATTTGCGCTTCGGTTCCGGGAGCCAGATATACGCGCCCGCGACCCACCAGGCGGTAGGGGTTGTCGAAGACGGCGTCCCAGAACAGAGCGTTCGAGACACCATCCAGAAAAATTGTCCGGCCGGGTTGCAATCGTTGCGCTTCAAAGATGCCCTCGACAAGACGCCGCGTGGCTTCCGTTCGTTCCTTGTGCCAGGCGAAGATGTAGCCGCTTCGCCTGGCGTGGGCTTCGGAATAGAATGCAATGGCCGCGAATGCGGCGATGCCGAGGGCGCGGCTTCCGCAGCAGAAAAAACTGGCCGATGCCAGCAGAAACGCCAACGCCATCCCGGACGAGGCCGCATAGTATTCCATACGGTGATCCTGAAGAGGAAGCACCGGGGCCACCAGGAGAAGGAACCATACAAATCCGAAGAGCGGCGCGTACCTGCGCCGGCGCGCGCTATATGCGATTCCGGCCGCAATCACGGCAGTGCACAGGATGACGGGAGCGGTATCGGTGCCGAAGCCGAAGCGCCAGTAATAGGAAAACGTATCGGCCAGCGCGGAGGGCGAAAGGTGGAGGCGGTAGCCAGGGTCGTTTTGCGGTTTGGGAATTACCCAGAGATGCAGCGGAAGGAAGGCGAGAGCGGGAGCGAACAAGGCCAGGGTTCCGCGCGTGAGGCGGCTGCGGTCCAGGAGTGCGGCATAGGCCAGGCACACGCCGGGAAAGACGACCATCGATTCGAGCGTTCCAAATCCCAGGAGATAGAAAATGTAACAAGCCAGCCAGCGGCGATTCAGGAAGAACCAGAAGGCTAGAAGGAAGAACAGCGAAAAGAAAATCTGATTCGACGAACTGAGCCAACCGGCCGCCGCGGTCAACCCCG
>CAYTVP010000009.1:16456-26642 GCA_964441675.1 uncultured Solibacteraceae bacterium
AGAGTATTGACGCAGCCACGGCCGGCGAGGCGGCCCCGGTGATGTGCCGGGTAACGGCCGCCAGGAGGATGCTGTTGGCGCAAAGAACCGTAAGCACCGCCACGCGAAACGGGAGCGCATTAAGGCCAAACAGCCATTCAAAGCTCAGGAAGAAAGCCCGCTCGCTGAGGAACCGGACGGTTCCCTGGGCCATCGGTTGAAAGAGCGCTTCGAGGAAGCGGGAGAATTTCGTAATCGAAAGCCGCAGGCCGAGCCAGCCGAAATCGTCGGCCCGGAACCACAGGTCGAGGATGCGCCAGTGGTAGGCCGCGCAGAACAGGACCGGAAGAATCCACCAGTACGACCGCCGGAGGAAGGCCGTCAAAGAAGAACCCACCTGAGTATCATAGGGGTTCAATCAGTCAGCATGAGCCGATCGCCCTTGAGATTCCTTCTGTTATGGTGTGCCGCTGCCGCGGCTGTACTGGGAGCCGCATCCTGCGGGCGTAACCGTGTTGCAGCGTTACCCGAACCCCATTTGGATGAAGTATTGCCGGCCTATACCGTGGCTGGCCGATCGTTCAATACGCAGCAGGGCGGTGAGGCGGCCATGGCCGTGCGAGGCACGACATTTGGCGCGGGAGCGCGGATTCGCCTGGACGGGCGGCCTCTGGCGACGGCTCCCGAAGATGGTCATACGTTGACGGCGGTAGTGCCTCCGGAGCTATACGCTACTCCCGGGTTGTACCCGGTGACAGTGGAGTCGCCCGAGGGGAAACTGTCGAACGCTCTGCCTTTTGTCGTTTTCGATAAGACCGGTCCGCCACCGGAAATCCGTCATGTTTTCCCGGCGAAGGGAATCGCCGGGCAGCTGCTCAACCCACAGCCGAACGGGATGTCGGCAGTGTCGCTGACGGGGGCTAAATTTCTGCCGGACGCGGTGGTGGAGATTCAAGGCGCGGCGCAAAAGACTATGTTCGTCGATGTCGACCGTGTGACGGCCGAGGTAGAAAGCAGGCTGCTTGCGAGGCCCGGAACATGGGAGATCGTGGTTCGGAATCCGGATGGCAAACGATCGGCCGCGGCGGCGCTGACGCTGACGGCTCCCTAGCTCATGCCGCGACGCGTTCTTCCACCTTAGCCAGAACGTACGGTCCTTCCGGAATAACGGCGATTCTGGCGTCGGGTGGCAGCCCGTCGAGCGCGGCGGCGACTGCCTGGCTGGGATCTTCGAAGTAGCGTCCCCAGAGCCCCGTCCGGTATTCGGCCGGAAGACCCGGCGCACAGTAGAAAACCTGTTTTTCGCGCGATACCAGGGCGAGTTTTTCGAGCTGCCACTGGTCGACGGTAACGGGCGCACCGGAGATATGTTCGAG
Source organism: uncultured Solibacteraceae bacterium (assembly GCA_964441675.1). Classification (GTDB taxonomy): domain Bacteria; phylum Acidobacteriota; class Terriglobia; order Bryobacterales; family Bryobacteraceae; genus JAPKYZ01. The sequence continues at coordinate 17,812 of CAYTVP010000009.1, forward strand.
AAACGCCTGATCGTTCGGAAACTTGCGCAGCATTTCGCAGAACTCCGGCGCGCCGGCGCCCTCACGGCACTCTCCGAGCACCAGGATGCGGCCGCCCGGACGGACGATATGCTGCGCCGCGGTGATTCCCTTGATGGTCTGGTAGAACGTCAGATCGAGCGGATAGCCGGCGGCAGTCGTAATGACAGCATCGACAGGCGCATCGAGCTCTTCGAGCATGGTCCTGGCGACGAAGTCGGCTCCCTGGCGATGCGCATCTTCCGGATGTCCGGCAAAAACACCGGCAATCCGGCGGTCCCGCGCCAGCGCAACATCGACGATGAAATTCTGGTGCGCCATGCGGGCAATCTCGAGTAGTTCGCGGTGAAGTGGATTGTCTTCAATGGAGCCTTCTGACGTACGGGTGTCTCGCATAAACTTCGGCGAGTGCAGGACCTTGATGGTTTCGGCGGCGGCAAGGCCGGGCGCAACCAGCTTGCGCCCTCCGGAAAATCCGAGCATGAGATGCGGCTCGATGAATCCCAGCGTGATGCGCAGCCCGGCGGCGATGAACCGCTCATCGATATAAACCTGCGTACCGGTAGAAGTTACGCCGAGGTGGCGGTGTTCCGGTAAATTCTTCGCCTCATGGTTCACGACGTTCAGCAACGGGCGAAGCTCGGGGCCAACGATTTCCCGTATTTCGTCTTCGGTGGCGGGACGGTGGAGCCCGGTGGCGATCAGGACGGTGATCTTTTCGCGGGAAATACCGGCATCCGTAAGATGGCGTAGGACATGCGGCAGAACGATACGGTTCGGCGCAGGGCGGGTAATGTCGCAAATCGAGATCGCTGCTGAACCTTTTCCGCGGGCAAGCTCGCGTAAGGGAATGGAACCGATCGGTGCTTCAAGAGCTGCTGCCAGGGCGGTATCGGCGTCTGGCAATGGGCGTGCAGACTTTGCCTCCAGCAGCCGATAAGCATAGTTCTCCGGCAGATTCAGTTTGAGACCGGACTTGCCGAAGGCGAAATCAACCAACATATGGGCAAACGTAGCACATTGACGAAAGAATTCCGGGGCGGAAATTTCACTTCGGTTATTGAAACGTTTTCGTTTGCCGATGCAACTAATGAGATAGCGGGAGTAGAAACATGTTAATCGGGGCTGTCATCGCCGGACTAATGATCTTTAGCCTGTTTTTGTCGATGTTGACGCAATCACCACGCGAGCTCGAGCCTGAGGAAGCGGTCGTGCGCGCGCGGCCAGAATCCGCCCACCGCTAAAATAGACGGGTGCAAACCGCACTCGTTCTGTTCCTGGCACTGCTGTGCATCGCGAGCGCACCGGCAGCCGATTTCGACGTTCTCATCCGCGGCGGCCGCCTGGTGGACGGCGCGGGCAATCCATGGCGATATGCCGACGTCGGGATTCGAGGCGACACGATCGCGGCGGTGGGTCCGCTGGACGGAAAGACTGCAGCGCGCGTTATCGAGGCCAAGGGCCTTATTGTCGCCCCGGGTTTTATCGACATCCACAATCACGGGCGAGGCGGGATCTTCACCACTCCCTCGGCCGAGAATTTCATACGCCAGGGCGTTACGACGCTGATCGAAGGAAACGACGGGAGCTCTCCGTTGCCGCTGGCTGCGTTCATGACGAAGCTGGAAGCGGCGAAACCAGGCGTCAATATGGGCTTCTTTGTGGGCCATGGCAGCGTCCGCCAGGAAGTGCTGGACTTGGCCAAGCGGACCACGACGCCCGAGGAACTGGAGCGGATGAAGGCGCTGGTGGATCAGGCGATGAGAGACGGCGCGTTCGGGATCTCGACCGGGCTATTCTATGTACCCGGTAACTTCGCGCCCACCGAGGAAGTGATTGAGCTTGCCAAGGTTGTGGGACGCTATCACGGAATGCACATCTCACACATGCGGGATGAAGCCGCCGATATTGTCAAAAGCGTTGCCGAAACGATCCGCATCGGCGAGGAAGGCGGCATTCCCACCCAGGTGAGCCATCACAAGGTAATCGGAGCCGCCAATTGGGGGCTAGCGGAGAAGACCGTCGCGATGGTGGAGGATGCGCGGACACGCGGCGTGGATGTGACGATGGATCAGTATCCGTACATAGCCTCATCCACGGGGTCGGCGGCACTGTTTCCCCAGTGGGCGCTCGAGGGCGGGCGGAAGGCACTGCTCGAACGGCTTCAGGCGCCGGAGACGCGAGCCAGAATTAAAACCGTGATCGCGAGCAAGATTCAATACGACCGGGGCGGGGGAGACGCCGCGAATGTCCAGTTTGCATCGTGTGGATTCGACAAGTCGCTTTCGGGAAAAACGCTGGCCGATGCAACGGCTGCGCGTGGAGTGTCCATTACGTTTGAGAATGCGGCCGAGACCGCGATGGACATCCAGGCGAAGGGCGGCTGCTCCTGTGTTTATAAAGCAATTTCGGAGAAGGACGTCGAGCGCATCATGCGTTCGCCGTACGCGATGATTGCCTCTGACGGGGGAATTTCGACGCCGGGAAGCGCGGACGTTCCCCATCCGAGGAACTACGGCACGTTCGCGCGTGTTCTCGGTGTGTATGTGCGGGAACGGAAAGTACTGACTCTCGAGACAGCGATCTGGAAGATGTCCGGCTTTCCGGCAGCCCGGTTGCGGCTCAATGATCGCGGATTGCTGGTGGAGGGCCGCAAGGCGGACGTGGTTGTTTTCGATGAGAAGATGGTGATCGACAAGGCGGATTTCGGCAATCCTCATCAGTACTCGGTGGGATTTCGCGATGTCCTGGTGAACGGCGAGCCGGTACTGCGGGACGGCCGGATGACCGGCTCGCGCCCCGGCCGGGTTCTCAGGGCCGGACAGTCACGTAACTGAAGCGAAACTTGGTCTGGCCGCCGACAGGCATCGGCTGAAGCGTGGTCCGGGTAGGTAGTGTTTTCCCGGCGAACGCGGCAGCATAGCGGGCATTCATCGTCGAGAATTCATCGATCGAGTCGATATAGACGTTGGTCGCGACAACGTTGGTCAGGTCGGCGTTTTCAAGATTCTCGCTGAGGGAGCAAAATCCCGTGTTCCCAATCCAGGAACAATCGCCCTTCGACGTGCGGTCTTTCCTGTTGCGCGCGGCGATGCCCGTCATGGAGATGTTGGCTCCAAAAGGCAGGGACGGGACTTCGACAATGGCGTGCGGCGGAATCCTGTCGCCGAAGTAATTGGTTAATGCCCGCGAGGCGAGTTCCAGCGTCATCCGGGGGGTGTGGTAGACGGTGACAAAAGCTGTGGAGTACTTGTCGACTTTTGCCGTTTTGAGAACGCGGTCGAGGCGGGACGTCACCATCGCGGTTTGCGCTTCGAGTGCATCGGGGATCTGGCCGGTGTTCGAATCGCGGCCAAGAATTCCGGAGAAGTAGAAGCGGTCGGACGTGAAGACGCCGGGAGAGATGGGCACCGGCGTATTCACGCCGGTAAGAGTAACCGGCTGCTTTTTCTTCCGGTGCGCGACGACGGTAATTTCAATGGGGGTATCGGTAGGCATTCGGGCGACTCCGGCGGCCGAACGAGCCGGAGGCTGTGCGAACATTTCCCGCCAGACGCGATTCAGGCCCTCGTAATTTCCGATGTCGGCTAAGTAGACTTGGGCGTATACGACGTGATCGAGCCCGAGGCCGCCCGCTTCGAGAATGGCTTTAATATTATTAAGGCAAAGACGCGTCTGCGCCTCGATTCCCTGAGCTCCGGCGGCACCCTGTCCGGAGACATAAAGATAGTCGCCGGCAACGAGTCCCGGCGAGTACGGACCCACCGGCTTAGGGGCATTCCCAGGCGTCAGAACGCGAACTTCCGCATAGGAGGCCAGCGCGGCCACGACCAGAAGCGCGAGGCGCATTATTTCACCTCGAGGATGTCTTTTTCCTTGGCCTTGGTGGCCTGATCGAGCCGCGACATGAAACTATCGGTGGTTTTCTGGACGTCGTCCAGGGCACGGCGTTCGTCGTCTTCGCTGATGCTCTTGTCCTTCAACAGCTTCTTCAGAGCATCGTTGGCGTCGCGGCGAATGTTACGGATGGCGACGCGGTGATCCTCCGCCACGTGGTGAAGCTTCTTGACGATTTCTTTGCGGCGTTCTTCCGTGAGGGCAGGGATCGGAACGCGAATCAGCTTGCCGTCGTTGGCCGGATTCAGCCCAAGCTCCGCTGCCCGGATCGCCTTCTCGATGGCGCTCACTTGCGAGGGATCGAAAGGCTGAACCGTGATCATCGACGGTTCGGGAACATGCAGCGTCGCCACCTGGTTCAGAGGCATTGTGGAGCCATATGCTTCGACCTTCACGGAATCCAGGAGGGTGATCGAAGCTCGTCCGGTTCGAATGCCTGACATTTCGTGCGTGAGGTCATTCAGAGCCTTTTCCATGCGCTGCTTCGCCTGGGATTCGATTTCTTTCGTTGTCTGTAGAGTCATTGAAGTTCACTCTTTCCGGAATGAATTCGGGTGCCAATGGGCTCGCCTGCGGCCATCCGCATTATATTGCCATGCGTGTTCAAGTTAAATACGACGATGGGCAAGCGGTTGTCGCGGCACATGGCCACTGCTGAAGAGTCCATGACAGCCAACCGGCGGGTCAGGAACTCGGTGTAGTCCACTTCGCGGTACATGACAGCGTCGGAATGTTTCAGCGGGTCCTTGTCATAGACGCCATTCACGCGGGTGGCCTTGGCAACAATTTGTGCTTTGATTTCGAGGGCCCGAAGCGTGGCGGCGGTGTCGGTGGAGAAATACGGATTCGACGTACCGGCCGCAAAGATGACGATGCGGCCCTTTTCGAGATGACGGATGGCGCGGCGCCGGATGAAGGGCTCGGCCACCTGATTGATCTGAATCGCGGTCATCAGGCGCGTGGGGGCGCCCTCCCGCTCCAGAGCGTCCTGTAAGGCGATGCCGTTGATCACGGTGGCGAGCATTCCCATGTGATCGGCAGCGACGCGGTCCATGTGTTTTGCGGCGGCAGCCACTCCGCGAAAGAAATTTCCACCGCCGACAACGAGCCCGATCTGAACCTTGGTACGAGCGACCTCGGCAATCTCCCGAGCTAACGCGTTTACCTTGGCCGAGTCAATTCCAAACGAGCCTTCGCCGGCCATTACCTCGCCGGACAGCTTCAGAAGAATCCGTTCGTAAGGCTCCATGCGTCCGTTTATTCTGACGGGGGTGGATTTTGCGGCGCGGTTTCGCCTACTTTGAACCGTGCGAATCGCGCGACAACGAGGTTCTCGCCCAGCTTTGCGACCTTTTGCTTGACGAGGTCGTTGACAGTGATCGAGTTGTCCTTAATGAAGGGCTGTTCGAGCAGGCAGACCTCTTCGTAGAACTTTTCGATCCGGCCTTCGATGATTTTGTCCCAGATTTTCTCGGGTTTGTTCTCGTTCCGGGCGCGCTCGCGGGCAATCTCGCGTTCCTTTTCGACGACCTCCGGAGTGACATCCTCCCGGCGAACAAACTTAGGATCGGCGGCGGCGACCTGCATGGCCAGGTCTTTCACCAGTTCCTGAAAATCGTCTGTCCGGGCGACGAAATCGGACTCGCAGTTTACTTCCATCAGGACGCCGAGCTGGTTTCCCTGATGAATATAGGCGCCGATAACGCCCTGCTGGGCAGAGCGCGTCGCCTTTTTGTCCGCGGCTGCGGCACCCTGCTTGCGCAGTTCGTCGACTGCCTTTTCGACGTCGCCGTTTGTCTTTTCGAGTGCTTTCTTGCACTCCATCATGCCTGCGCCGGTACGTTCGCGCAGTTGTTTCACAAGTTGAGCGGTGATCTCAGCCATACGATTTCCCCTGTCCGCGAATTCTCGCTATTCGGCCTTCACGCCTGCGTTTTCTTCGACCGGCGCCTCGGCGGCAGGACCCTTCTTCGGCAGGGACATGCTGGGCAGGTCCTCATCGGACACCAGGCTCTCGGACATCAGCTGTTCGGAATACTGGGGATCGAAATAATGCAGATCTTGTGTGAGATCTTCCATGGGCTGAGTTTCCTCATGGTCAATCTTCTCTTGCGTGAAGTCCTGCTCGGTGGCCAGCGCGCGACCTTCGATAACTGCCTCGGCGATCTTATTGGTGAACAGGCGGATGGCACGAAGAGCGTCATCGTTGCCCGGAATTACATAATCGACTTCATCGGGATCGCAGTTGGTGTCAACGACAGCAACAACGGGAATCCCCAGCTTGCGTGCTTCCTTAACCGCGATCGATTCCTTGTTTGAGTCGATGACAAAGAGCATATCCGGCAGACCGCCGATGTCTTTGATGCCCTTGAGATTGGATTCGAGGTGCTTGCGCTCGCGCTCCAACCGGCCGATTTCCTTTTTCGGACGCCCTTCCCAGTTGTTCTCGTCGGACATCGCCGCAAGTTCCTTGTAGCGTTTGATGGAGCGTTGCGCGGTGGTCCAATTGGTCAGCAGGCCGCCCAGCCATCGGTTGTTGACGTAGTACATCTGGCAGCGCGTTGCCTCTTCGGCGACGGCTTCTTGCGCCTGGCGCTTGGTGCCGACGAACAGGACGTTCTTATTCTGGGAGGCCATTTCGGAGACAAACCGCATGGCATCCTTGAAGAGTTTCAAGGTCTTCTGCAGGTCTACGATGTAGATCCCGTTACGTTCGCCAAAAATGTACTCTTTCATCTTTGGATTCCAGCGCTTGGTCTGGTGCCCGAAGTGAACGCCGGCTTCGAGCAATTCTTTCATCGAAATAGAAGGCAAGATCTCTCCTTGGGGCACATACGGCAAGCCCCCGATCCGGGTTGCGATTGCGGATCGCTTGCGGTAGCCTGCGGCGGTCCAAAGCGAGATTTGCCGGACAGGCAGCCGAAACGACCCAGAATGTATCGGTTAAGACAAAGAACGGGCCAGCGCCGCGTGGGCGGCGCCGGAATTAACGCTTGGAGAACTGGAATCGCTTGCGTGCGCCCTTCTGACCGTACTTTTTCCGCTCGTGGGCGCGCGGATCACGGGTGAGGAAGCCGAGTTCCTTCAACTTACCCCGCAGTTCGAGATTGAACTGGCATAGAGCGCGGGCGATGCCCAAGCGCACAGCGCCAGCCTGGCCGGTGAATCCACCGCCGGAGGCAAGGATATGAATATCGAACTTTTCTGTTGTTTCCGTCGCCAGCAGCGGTTGGCGGACGGCATTGCGCGCGGACTCGTTCGCAAAATAGTCGTCAACCGGACGGTTGTTAATGGAGATCTTCCCGGAACCGGGTTGCATGAAGATGCGGGCTGTGGACCTTTTGCGGCGTCCCGTTCCCAAATACTGTTGAGGTGTTGCGGCCAAGTTACCTTTCCTTACTTCAACGCCAAAGCTTCCGGTTTCTGCGCGGCGTGAGGATGATGATCGCCAGCGTAGACGTTCAGCTTTCGATACATTTGCTTTCCTAGCTTTGTTTTCGGGAGCATCCCGGAAATTGCCAGCTCCAACATGCGTTCGGGACGTGTCTGGCGCATTCTACGCGCGCCGACTTCCCGTAACCCGCCCGGATATCCGGAGTGGGTGCGGTATACCTTTTGCTCATCTTTACGCCCGGTCAGTTTGACCTTCTTGGCGTTGATTACGACGACGTGGTCGCCGGTGTCCAGAAACGGGGTATAAATCGCTTTGTGCTTGCCCATCAGGAGGGAGGCGGCCTTACTGGCTACACGCCCCAGGACAGCGTTTTCCGCGTCCAGAACAAACCACTTACGTTCGATCCCATTTCCGGACGGAAATACTGTGCTCATTAGACAGACGATCTCCGTGCGGTACTTACAAACGCCTCATGGTACCGAATTTGGCCGGAATGTGTCAACGAAGCGGTTGCCGGTGGGCGGTCGGAGAACGATCCAGCTCGCGGGACTGGAAAATGTCAGGGAGAATAGACAGAGTCACGCCCGATGAAGCACCACAAAATCCGCTCACTCGAAGTTCTCGATATTCGTTACCCGACGGTCCGCCTGGGAATGGCCGGATCGGATCCGCGCCACCTCGCCCCCAACTATTCGTGCGCTGTCACAATTCTGCGTACCGATAGTGGACTGGAAGGGCGATCGCTGGTATTTACGGCAGGCGACGGCACTCAGATCCAGAAGGTCGCGATCGAGGCTTTAGAGCGCTTCGTGGTTGGCCGGGATTTGCGCGACTTCATCGAGGAGCCGGGCCTCTTCTCGCAGGCTCTGGCGGAGCATCATCAGCTCCGGTGGCTGGCTCTCGGCGTATACCGGATGGCGGTCGGCAGCATGATCAACGCCCTGTGGGACTTATGGGCGAAGAGCGAGGGAATGCCGATGTGGCGGCTGCTGACGAATCTGCCGCCGAACCGGATCGTCCAGTGCATTGATTTTCATCATCTTCGGGACGCACTGGGGGAAGACGAACTGTTGGAGATGCTGGAGTCGCGGGCCCGGCAGAAAGAAGAGAACCTCGCTCGCCTGGAGATCGAAGGACCGCGGGTGTACAGCACGGCGGGATGGTCCGGCCGTCCGCTGGACGAAGTTCGTGAGTTGTGCGCCAACCTATACCGTCAGGGCACGCGGGCATTCAAGGCGAAGGTTGGCCGCGGCCAGCAGTATGACCGGACTCGCGCGCTCACCGAAGATCGGCTGATGCTGGACGCCATTCGGGAGTCGACTGGGCCGGACGCGCAGTTGCTCACCGATGCGAACCAGAATCTCGGTGACTGGCGGAACGCCGCCGCGTACATGATGGAACTCGCGGAGTACAAGCCGCTGTTTATCGAGGAGGCGATTGCGTATAACGATGTGCTCGGCTATATCCGTTTGCGGGAAGCGCTGGCTCCGGCCGGTATTGGTGTAGCGGGTGGCGAGCAAGC
>CAYTVP010000010.1:0-8744 GCA_964441675.1 uncultured Solibacteraceae bacterium
GGGATTGCGAGTGGCATTCCTCTGGAAGCTGAACTGGCCGCGCGCAATCCCGGCGCAGCGGGCATCACCGGCGATTCATTCGCGGATTTTATGCTTGGTCAGCCTTATCAATCCGAAGCCGCCGTGTCGATTGCGAACGCCGACTTCCGGGCGACGTCTTTTTATCTGTATGTGGACGATACCTGGAAAATCACTAATCGCCTGACCTTGAATCTCGGCTTACGCTACGAGAACACCCCGCCCTGGACGGATCAAACCGGAACTCTGTTCAATGCCATGGTCCCTCACGAAGTACACCCGGCCACTTATCAGAACGCAACTGCCCCGCCGGAGCTCTGGGCGTTTTTCCAGCGACAGTCCCCGGCGCGGACGGATTGCTATGAGGGCGTTCGCGTCCGCTGGCCGGATATTTCGATCCGCTGCGACGGCGCTTTCGGGTCGCGCCTCGTAGGACGCGATAACAACGATTTCGCCCCGCGCCTGGGCATTACCTGGGCTCCGACGGATAAGTGGGTAATCCGTGCCGGCGCAGGTATCTTCTATTCGCAGGACTCCGGCAATCCACGCTTCGACATGGCGCGTAATCTTGCTGGACGTCTCCGCGACAATTCCGACACCAAGTACCTCACTTGGGAAAATAGCCTTGCTTCTATCGCCGGAGGGACAGCGAACGTTTTCCGGCCCTACGCTTTCGCTAACCCGTACGATCGACGTACACCGTATTCGATGCAATACATGTTCAATATCCAGCGCGAACTCGGCTCGAACACGCTGTTTGAAATTGGTTACCTCGGCAGTATCAGCCACCGCTTGGAATCGTTGCGATCCGTCAACGAGGCAGTTGCGGCGCCACGCTCTTCCAATCTTTCGGTGGCGGAGCGATCGCCATTTCCGAACTTTGGCATCATCCAGCTTGTCGATAACGGCGGCAACGGAAACTATAACTCTCTCGGGGCCAAGTTCACCAAACGCTATTCCGGCGGGTTGACGTACCTCGCCAGCTATACCTGGTCGAAGTCCATCGATACCGCATCGGCCATCCGCAATCAGGGCAACGATACCCTATTTCCGATGAATAGCTATTGCCGCCAGTGCGAGCGCGCCACTTCGGCGCACGACACTCGCCAGCGATTCGTCACTTCCGTCCTCTGGGATATTCCTTTCGGAAAAGGGCGGGCCGTCGATATTCAGAACGGGTTTCTCAATCAAGTAGCCGGCGGATGGCAGGTTGGTTCGATTGTTACCGTTCAAACCGGCAATCCGGTGAATATCTTCCAGGGCGGCGATCCCTCCAATACAGGCCATACCTTTGACCGCCCGAATGCAACGGGCGTGAGTCCCACGGAAGGTTGGGAGCAGACAACCGCGCGCTGGTGGAATCCCGCGGCGTTCAGCCGCGCGGACGATGGGTCTCACGGCAACATGGGCCGTATGGCCGTCACCGGGCCTGGCCTTTTCGGCTGGGACTTTTCAGCGCTGAAGGACTTCAACTTTACTGAAAACCACCGGCTGCAGTTCCGGTTCGAGGCGTTCAACTTCCTCAATCATCCGGTTTGGAGCAATCCGAATACAGGTGTTACCAACCAGAATTTCGGCCTGATCACTGGCACCCGAACGAACATGCGTAACCTGCAGTTCGCGTTGAAGTATATTTTTTAACCTGTTAACAGATTTGGGCCAAGTTATTGAAGGGTTGAAGTTTATTGCTCCTTCGGTAATACTGGGGACAATAAAGCTGTAATGCGATCGTCGTATCGCTCATCAGTAGCATAGAGGAGTCTTATGCCATGGCCCAGTCGCTGTTCGAACATCGGATAGAACCGAGCCCTCTCGAAGAGCTCAGCGAGGCTCGACCGCGAACCACCAAAACGCCCACAGTTTTTCCCGGCCGAACTCCGGCGCCTGCGCCCGCGGTTCCCGGCGAGCCATCGGAAAAGAATCCGCTTCGTTGGGTGTGGGCATCGGTTGCATTTCTAACCGGCGCCGTTGCAGGACTCTACTGGTTTGGTTATCAGAACCTTGACCTGCTCGAGAGTCATGCGCCCGGTTTGGCCGCTTCGGTGCAAACTGTTGGCGATACGCTCAGCGGCCGTGTGGAGCAACTGGAGTGGAAAATGGATGTGCTCTATGCGCAGGACCTCAACGGCCGACTGAGTACGTTGGAAAAGTCGGTGGACGGCAAGCTTGCCAAGGACCGGCAGGAATCCAACGCGGCGGCAGATCTCCGCAACCAACTGAGCGCCGATCGTCGCGAGGTTCGTAGTGAAATCGACGAGGTGAAGAAAGCCCGCGCAAACGACGAGACCAAGCTAGCGTCGATTCAGGCGGAATTGTCCGAGGTGCGCAGGGATGTCGCAGTGCAGCGCAACCGTCTCGATGCCACCGATTACAATCGCGCGGCCGACCGGGATTCTCTGCTGACTAGCGTGTCCGCGGTCCGCAGCGGGCTGGATGGACAGAGGCAGGAGCTTCGCAACGTGGAGCAGGGCCTCGAAATGAAACGAGCAAATTTCAATGCCCGGCGTGGGACGCCTGCAACCATCGACGGTGACACGATATTCACTGTGACAAGGATCGATACCGCCCGGCACGAAGTGGAAGGCTCGCTTCGTTTGGCCAGTGGAGAGACGTTGCGAGTTCGTTCGCTCGGCGCTCTGCGTCCGATGGCTTTCTACCCTGCTGCCGAGAAAAAACGGCACGAGCTTGGGGTTACGCATATCGCGCGCGACGGCGTTTCCGGCTATCTGCTGAGCCCGGCTACTGCTCAGAACTAAATTCAGCCGGCGCGAACGCCGCTTACAGCGGAATATTGCCGTGCTTCTTGGACGGCATTACATCGACTTTGTTCTCTAGAATTCGAAGACCGCGAATCAACCGCGGCCTCGTTTCCCGCGGCTGGATAATATCGTCGACAAAGCCTCGCTCCGCGCTCACGAATGGGTTGGCGAACCGCTCTTTGAACTCGCCGATCTTCTGCTGGCGCGCCGCGCCCGGGTCTGCGGCAGTCGAAATGTCCCGTTTGTATACGATGTTCACCGCGCCCTCCGCCCCCATCACCGCAATCTCGGCGGAGGGGTAGGCGTAGTTTAGGTCGGTGCGCAAATGTTTCGATCCCATCACGCAGTAAGCACCGCCATATGCCTTTCGGGTGATCACCGTGATCTTTGGGACAGTTGCTTCCGCATAGGCATATAGCAGTTTGGCGCCGTGGCGGATAATTCCACCCCATTCCTGACCGGTGCCAGGGAGAAAGCCCGGTACGTCCTCAAACGTCACGATTGGAATATTGAACGCATCGCAAAACCGGACAAACCGGGCGCCCTTCGTCGAAGCATCGATGTCCAGGCAGCCGGCCAGCACCGCGGGTTGATTCGCGCAGATTCCGATGGTCCGGCCGTCCAGCCGCGCAAAACCGACGACGATGTTTTTCGCCCAGTGCTCGTGGACTTCGAGAAAGTCGCCTTCGTCCACTACGCGCGCGATCAGGTCGTTCATGTCGTAGGGAAGGCTCGGGTCTTCCGGTACCAGCGAGTCCAACTCGGCGTCCATGCGATCGGCGGGGTCGCGCGTCGTACGCTGGGGCGCGTCGTCGCGATTGTTCGGCGGAAGAAAATCCATCAGCCGGCGAATCTGGCGGATGCACGCCGCATCGTCGTCGGCGAGAAAGTGCGCGACTCCGGACCGGGAGTTGTGCGTCGTGGCTCCGCCAAGGCTTTCCTTATCCACGTCCTCATGGGTTACCGTTCTGATTACGTCCGGTCCCGTGACGAACATGTGGCTGGTGCCATCCACCATGAAGATGAAGTCGGTCAGCGCGGGCGAATATACGGCGCCGCCGGCGCATGGGCCCATAACAGCCGAGATTTGTGGCACAACGCCGCTTGCCAGTGTGTTGCGCAGGAAGATATCAGCGTAGCCGGCAAGGGACAACACGCCTTCCTGGATACGGGCCCCGCCGGAATCGTTCAGCCCGATCAGCGGTACCCCGTTCTTCAGGGCGAGGTCCATGATTTTGACAATCTTTTGCGCGTTTGTTTCCGAGAGTGAGCCGCCGAGGACTGTGAAGTCTTGCGCGAACAAATAGACAGGGCTTCCGTGGATCAAAGCGGAGCCGGTGATGAAGCCGTCGCCGTCCACCACCTGCTTCTCCATCCCGAAATCCCGGCAGCGGTGGCGGACGAAGCGGTCGATCTCCTCGAAGCTGTTCGGATCGGCCAGCAGCCGGACGCGTTCCCTCGCCGAAAGCTTGCCTTCTTTGTGCTGGCGAGCGTAACGTTCCGGGCCGCCTCCCGCCTCCGACGCCGCGATGCGGCGGGCAAGTTCCTCTTTCTGTTTGTTCACGAAGCCGTATAGTAACCGCTTCGCGCTCTCACCGTCGCGCCGGAGAGCTTTCGCTTCGACTGGGACGCCAGTTCCACGCGAATTTTCCGGAACTGGCCGGGCGGTGCGTCCGGTGCGCGGTATATCAAGCTATAGCGGTTGCGCAGGCGTTCCATCAGGATCGGAAAGACTTTATCGGCCCGGTCCACGCGATATGCTTCGCCACCCGTTTCCTCGGCGATCCGGTAGATGTCGGTTGGCGTAAAGTCCGGATTGCGGTACTCGCCGGCAGGACGTTTTTTTGGCCTCTCCGTCTTGCCGGTGACAATCGCGTTGACGGTCGCATCGACGCCCGAAAGCGCCTTCAGCACCTGCTCGTCGGTGATCTGATAATTCAGGCTTTCGTTGTCGGTGAGAATCAGGATGGCGCGACGGGAGTTGGGGTGTTCCTTCACGTGACTCTCAAAAGCCCGCGCCCCTTCAAGCAGCGCATTGTATATGGATGTCCCGGACGGGAGCGCGAACTCCGCGCTCACGTCGATGTCGCGTTCCAGGCTTTCAAACTTACTTGTAAATTCCGCCACCATTTCCACCTCTTTGGCAAACACCATCAGGGCGACACGATCCTCCGGCGTCAAGTGTTTCAGCGCGGCTTGCGCGGTTTGAGCCATTTGCCGAACATATCGCTTCATGCTGCCCGAGATGTCAAGGAGAATCAGCAGCGATACCGGATCCGATTCGCGGCCGAACCGGGTGATCGTCTGACGTATCTCCTCGTCGAAAACCTCGAAATCACCGGCATTTAGGCCTGTGATCACCTTCTTTCCATCCACCACCTGCACATCCACGCGGACTTCGGTCACCCCGGCGGTAAATCGCGCTTCCTGCTGTCCGCCCGCGAGCGTGGCGGCCAGCAAACCGGTGATCCAGCAGCGGGCTCTGATCATGTCTCACACCTTACCGCGGCGGCTGCCATGGGGGAGTACTCAAGCGGGAACGATTTGCGGCATGCCTGTGATACGCTAGTGACTGCATTTCGTTTCGCTGTGGTGCTCACTACCCTCGTACAATGATCCCTAGGTAGTTTTGCGTTCTAGGCCGCACGAAAAAGCTAGTTGAAAGGAAATACGCAGGTGTCGGATCAACGTTTTATCTTTTCTTCCGAATCGGTGACCGAGGGTCACCCGGATAAGATCTCGGATCAGGTGAGTGACGCCATTCTCGATGGGATTTTGAAGGAAGATCCCACGGCGCGCGTTGCATGCGAAACATTAGTTACCACCGGCACGTGTATCGTTGCCGGGGAGATCACCACGAAGAATGCGGCGTTCTTCAGCGACCTGACCGACTTGGTTCGCGAAGTCATTAAGGACATCGGGTTTACCGATTCCGAGTACGGGTTCGACTATCGTTCCTGTGCCGTCATCAACCTGCTGCATCGCCAGTCCCCGCACATCGCCATGGGCGTTGATACGGGCGGCGCCGGCGATCAGGGATTGATGTTCGGTTATGCGTGCGACGAAACGCCGGAGTTGATGCCGCTGCCCATTCAGATGGCCCACCGGTTGGTCCAGCGCCTGAGCGAAGCACGCCGGTCCGGTGAAGTGGCTCATCTTCGCCCTGACGGAAAGAGCCAAGTGTCGGTGGAGTATCTCAACGGCAGGCCGGTTCGCATCGATGCTGTCGTCGTCTCCACCCAGCACGATCCGCATCCCACCAAAGCGAACACAATGCCCGACGGTCTCGTCGACGCAATTCGCGAGAAGATTATCAAGCCCGTGATTCCGGCCGAGATGATCGACGCCAATACGAAGTTCCATATCAATCCGACAGGTTGTTTCGTAGTCGGCGGCCCGCATGGCGACACCGGCTTGACCGGACGGAAAATTATCGTCGATACCTACGGCGGCATGGGACGTCATGGCGGTGGAGCATTCTCGGGCAAAGACCCAACGAAAGTCGACCGCTCTGCCTGCTACATGGCCCGGTATATTGCCAAGAACCTCGTCGCCGCCGGGCTTGCCTCCCGCTGCGAAGTGCAGTTGGCATATGCCATTGGCGTGGCCGAGCCCGTGTCCGTCATGGTCAACACCTTCGGCACCGGCAAGGTGGATGAGAATGTGCTCACCGATCTGGTGCGCGCTAACTTCAACCTGACGCCGAAGGGAATCATGGAATCGCTCAACCTCAGGCGGCCGATTTATCGCGCCACTGCCGCATTCGGCCATTTCGGCCGCACGGGCGAGTCGTTTACCTGGGAGAAGACTGATAAGGCGGAAACACTGAAAGAAGCAGTAAAGGGCGTTCTCGCCGCTGTCTAATCCACGATCATCCGTTCATGAGGGGCAGGCTTCGGCTTGCCCCTTTTGTTTTTCAGTCGTTTTTCATTGGCAGCAGGCGATAACTCACGAACGCAAAACTCTTGCTGCCGGGGGACCACGACGGCACATTGATCGTTCCTTGCCCGCCGAATAACTTCGCCAGTACCCGCACTTTTCGATCCTCTAAGGTCATCAGACGGAGCTCTACGTTCTTATTTGCCGGATGTCCGGTAACTTCTTTCTCGTATGTCAGAAACACCATCAGGCGTCCATCGGGCGAGATGTGCGGAAACCAATTGTTCGCCTCGTCGTGGGTGATTTGCTCCTGCTCTCCTCCGTCCGGACGCATGCGCCAGATCTGCATCCTGCCGGTCCGGTCGGAGTTGAAGTAAATATACCGGCCGTCGGGCGAGTATTCCGGACCATCGTCCAGCCCCTTGGCATCCGTCAGCCGGATTTCCTGCCCGCCGGTTGCCGGAATCGCGTAGATATCGAATTCACCGTTTCGCTGGCCGCAAAATACCAGCGTCTTCCCATCGGGCGACCATCCATGCCAATAGGAGGGCGCATTCTCTGTAATCAGCTGGGGCGTGCCGCCTGTCACCGGGACGGTGTAGATTCGGGAACGGCCATCCCGCTGAGATCCATCGCTGATGGCAAGCGTTTTTCCGTCCGGGGAAATTCCGTGATCGTTGTTGCAGCGGACCGCAAAGCCCGTATCGATAACCTTCGGCTGACCTCCCGTTATTGGAATTCGATAGAGACGTCCTCCGCTGTTGAATATCAGGGCGTCGCCCTCGCGTGTCCAGTTTGGCGCTTCGAAGTGCTCGGTGGCCGTATAGACAATGCGCCGGTCTGAAGAAGCGACGTCCACAATCTCGAGAGTGCTTTCGACTCGAGGCGCAGCCGGTCGCGTTTGCGTTGGAGCGACTCCGGGAAGCAGGCACAACAGAGTGAGCAGTGTTCGAGCACGCATGGCGCGGATTGTATCGCGTCAAACAGCTTGAAGTCCTCGGACCACTGTCTCCAGAAACTCGCGCGAACGCTTTGCCAGCACGTCGACCTGGGCTGGATCCGTTGGCCGGGGCGTCAGCGGTTCTGAGATGTTCTCACACGCCAGCGGTATCACGAGACCCGTTCGAAGGACCGGCATCAGAAGCTTGTAATGGTCGATCTCGCCGAATCCGGGACCGCAATCCTCATCCTTCGGGGTGTTGCGATGATCCTTGATGGCGAATGCGCGAACATCCTGCCAGCACTTCCGGATATCGGCGATCGGATCGTCGTTGTTGTAGTCGAGTACATTGCCGGCGTCATAGCAGATCTTCACGGCGTCATCTGCAACGTCGCGGATAATTCGAGCACAATCCTCGCCCGTAGCCGTGTTGCCGCCGTGCTGCTTAATGACGACGGTTACCCTCGCCGAACGTGCGATTGGGCCGAGCTGTTTGAGATTGTCGATCCAGGTACGGTGCTCATCGCCCTTGACGCTGCCGAAGGTTAGGACGAAGGGTACTCCGGCAGCAGCGGCCTGCTCGATGCGGCGCGTGTGCACTTTGACGGAATCGGGCGCCGCCACGTAGATTTCCGAGAACATCATCACCGGCGCGAGTCCAAGGTCGCGGCATCTTGATCCGAGCTTCGCCGCGGCCGAGACTGGGGCGTCCGCGGCGAGGATAGGCTCCTTCCGGCCTCCGCTGTTCACGTGCGTCGTACCCCAGGCAACGTAGCGATAACCGGCACCTGCAATTCCAGTCAGCGCGCGCTCCAACGGAAACGCGGCATAGGGCAGCGTCATGCACGCGATCTGGAATGTGGTTGGCCTCTCGGTCTGCGCGGCATTGGGATGGGCATGGGCCTTCGCTTGCGCTGCAGCGACAGCTGCCATTTCGAATAGATGACGGCGGGAAATGTGTCGATCATTCATGTGTCGAGGGCCCTCGATACCGGCTCCATAAAACGATACAGTTACTGAATTATATGGAGCGACGACTTTTTCTGGGCGCCGGACTCGGAGCAGCGGCCGCCAGGGCTGCCGGCCAGCCCGTAGGCGTGGGAATGATCGGCACCGGCAATCGGGGAGCTTACGTTCTCGGCGTGGTG
>CAYTVP010000010.1:8754-23864 GCA_964441675.1 uncultured Solibacteraceae bacterium
TGGCCGCGCTGTGCGATATCAAGCCGGATCGTTTGGATAAAGCGGCAAGTCTTGCGGGGAAGCACAATCCAGCCACCACGAACGACTACCGTAAGCTGATCGAACGCAGGGACGTGGATGCTGTCTTCATCGAAACACCCTGCGATCTCCATGTTGAGATGGCGATTGCCGCGTTAAAAGCAGGGAAGCACATCTACTGCGAAAAGCCTCTTGGCATCACGGCACCGTCTATTGCCGAACTTCTTCGTGTGGCAAAAGATTCGAAAACGGTCTTTTGCGTGGGCCAGCAAATGCGCTCCATCGCGCCGCTGAAGAAGGCCATCGGCCGGATTCGGGAGGGCGTCGTGGGCGATGTGATCTTCGTCAAAGCACAGCGGCACGCATCGAACGATCTCGCTCACAACAGTCCTTCGGCTGATTGGTTCTTCAATGCCAAACGATCCGGCGACGTATTGGTAGAAATGGCCGTTCACAATCTGGATCTATGCAACTGGGCCGTGGGCGGCCGTCCGGAGCGCGCATCCGGCTTCGGGGGAACTCTGCTCTGGAAAAATCGCCCGCCCGGCCGGACCAACATGGATGGCTATACGCTGAGCTACGATTACGCCTCGGGCGTCAAGCTTTCCTTTACGCAGACCTTTTTTCATCCGTCCGGCCTGCCAAACGGAGGCCAGTACGCCAACGTGTATGGCACGAAAGGCGCGGTGAGCCTGGACACATACACTTTTTATCCAATCGAGAAGGGCGGCAAACCGGAAGTTCTGGCCGAGCCGGACAAGGAGCGCGATGAACCGCACGTCGCCGGATTCTTTGAGGCTATCCGCACCGGCTCGAAGCCTCCTGCCGATCTGGAGACCGGCGCCACGGCTGCCCTAACCGCAATTCTCGGCCGGGAGGCGATCTATACCGGTAAGGTTACCAACTGGAAAGATTTCGGAGTTCCGCTGTAGTTCGCTACGGAGCCAGTGCCCGTGCCAGCTGGAGCATCCTGGCATCCTGCCAGTCCTCTCGCGAGTCATCTCGTGATTCATCTCGTAACTCTGCGGCTGCGCGGGCAAACATCCACAAGCGCACCCGCTCGCGATCCAAGCCCGCTAGATCCGCGAACCGTGCAATTGTTTCGTGAGGCTGAGTTTCCATTCGTTCGTCGCAATTCAGCAGATGCTGCGTGGCGTCGTAAGCTCGATCGCCAACGAAGGGTTTTGGATCGATCACCAGCCACGGTTCACGCCCGGCGCGGAGCACGTTCCCCGCATGAAGGTCGGTTGCGAGAAGAACATCGTCATCCGATGGGTGCGAAAGATCCCGGAACAGATTCAGACCTTCGGTGACTAAGCCGTCGTCCGGGCCGCCGTCCGGCCATTCCGCGCGGCGCTTGAGCGTCTCGGAACTCCAATGCGACAACATCACGGCCAGCGTGCGGAAGGCACCGGAGGGAGGTTTACGCCACAGCCGGCGCAGCAAACCGGCAACAATCACGTCCTGCTCCGGCTCGGGGAGCGATCGCAACGGTGTTCCCGGAACACAACGCTCTATCAGCATCCCGCCGGATTCCCGATCGAATTCGAGCAGACGTACTGTCGGATCGCCGTTCCAAAAGCGTAAGCCATCCGCTTCATCGTCGGCTTCCATGTGCGGCATGCCGATTTTCAGGATCGCCGTCGAACTGTCAGCCCGCCTGGCCAGCGACACCCAGGAGCAACTCACTTCCTCGCCGTCGAAAGGCTTGCCCAGCTCGACCGCCCATCGCCTAGCCAGCGCATCCAACGTCTTCGGCAGCATTTCGAGCCATTTCTTGCGCTCCGGTGTCGACGCGCAGGTGCTGATTAACGATTCAGGCATCGTGCGCGTCATGCGACGGGACGCACTCCGGTGGCGAGCAGCGTCTCAAAGTGTGGCGATTCCTCCTCCCGATGCACCAGCGCAACCTCCACCCGTTCGAAGCCTGCCTGTTCCAGGAAATCGGCAATCTCCACTTCGAGGAATCCAAGCCAGGAATCGGCATAGAGGTCACGAGCCTCTTCGAAGCCGTGCCGCTTCAGATCGAGGATTGCGATCTGACCGCCGGGCTTCAGCAACTCGAAGGCTGCTGCCACGGCGCGCGCCGGATGCCGCGCGTGGTGCAAAGACTGGCTGAAGAACGCGAGGTCGATCGACTGTGGCTCTATCGGTGGCGATTCGAGATCGCCCAGGCGGAACTCGACGTTTCCCGCTGCATTCCGCTGTGCGGCATCCGTCGCATACGCCACCATCTTCTCGGAATTATCGACGCCGATTACCTTCGCTGCCCGACGGGCCATCAGCAGAGTGAATGTGCCCTCGCCACTGCCCAGATCCGCGATAACCAGCGGGGGCATCAGCGCGAGTAACGCTTCGGCCAGCCCTTTCCAGGAGCGTCCGGGCACGTACTGCCGGCCGAACTTTCCGGCCATCTCATCGAAGTAGGCGCGGGTCTTGTCGCGCCGGCGCCCCAGTACCAGCTCCAGTGCCTTGCGGTCCGTCGCTGCCTCGGAAATTTCTTCGGCTGCTTTCTCCACCAGACTCAGCAGATCCCCCCATTGCTCCGGCGTACGAAGGCGGTACAGAATGTTCTTGCCGGAGCGGCGATCTTCAACGAGCGCCGCTTGCCGCAGCGTGGATAAAAGCATCGAAATGCGGCTTTGCCCCATCGATAGTACATCTTGCAGCTCCGCGACGGACAACTCCTCCCGGTTGAGCAGTAAGACGATTCTCATACGTGAGGGATCAGCCAGCACCCGCATGGCTTTTGCAATTGACGGAAGTCCGGGCATCGAGTAAGCTATCAAGGTATCCTGATTTATTGATACGATCAACGTCTATATGAGTACAGCCACCCTAAATCCAACGTCTACTGATTTCAAGGTCGCCGATCTGAAGCTCGCCGACTGGGGCCGCAAAGAAATTAGCGTCGCCGAGGCCGAAATGCCCGGTTTGATGTCGATCCGCCGAAAGTATGCCGCGTCGAAGCCGCTCGCCGGAGTGCGGGTTACCGGATCGTTGCACATGACGATCCAGACGGCCGTTCTGATTGAGACGCTGGCCGATCTGGGCGCCACTGTTCGGTGGGCAAGCTGCAATATCTTTTCTACTCAGGATCACGCTGCCGCCGCGATTGCCGCGGCCGGCGTTCCGGTGTTTGCCTGGAAGGGCGAAACGCTGGAAGAGTATTGGGATTGCACGGAGCGGGCGGTCGCGCACGCAGGCGGCAAGGGACCGCAGCTGGTGGTGGACGACGGCGGCGATGTGACGCTGCTGATCCACAAGGGTTACGAGCTGGAACAGGGTTCCGACTGGGTGAACACGCCGTCGGGAAATCACGAAGAGCAAGTAATCAAAAATCTCTTGAAGCGGATTTACGCCGAGAATCCGAAGCGCTGGACGGAGATGGTGAAAGAATGGCGCGGAGTTTCCGAGGAAACCACCACCGGCGTACACCGGCTCTACAAGCTGGCCGAAGAAGGAAAGCTGCTGGTTCCGGCAATCAACGTCAACGACTCGGTTACCAAGTCGAAGTTTGATAATTTGTACGGCTGCCGCGAATCGCTGGCGGACGGAATCAAGCGGGCCACCGATGTGATGGTTGCCGGTAAAGTTTGCGTTATATGCGGTTACGGCGATGTCGGCAAGGGATCGGCCAAGAGCCTGCGCGGTTTGGGCGCCCGAGTCATCGTCACGGAGATCGACCCGATCAACGCCCTGCAGGCGGCAATGGAAGGCTTCGAAGTCACAACTATCGAGGATACTCTCGGTCGCGGCGACATCTACGTCACTACCACCGGCAACATCGACGTCATTACGCTCGAGCACATGCGCCATATGAAAGACCAGGCCATCGTGTGCAACATCGGCCACTTCGATAATGAAATTCAGGTCGACCAGCTAAACGCCTCTGGCGCCAAGCGCACCAACATCAAGCCACAGGTGGACATGTACACGTTTGAAGGCGGCAACTCGATCTTCCTGCTGGCGGAAGGCCGACTGGTGAATCTAGGATGCGCGACGGGCCACCCCAGCTTCGTGATGTCGAATTCGTTCTCGAACCAAACGCTGGCACAGCTTGATCTGTGGGCGAATAAGGACAAGTACGAAAAGACCGTGTACACGCTGCCGAAGGCGCTCGACGAAGAAGTCGCCCGGTTGCACCTCGAAAAGATCGGCGTGAAGCTGACGAAGCTTTCTGAAAAGCAGGCGGACTACATTGGCGTAGCGGTCGATGGTCCGTATAAGCCCGAACACTATCGCTACTAATTCGAACTAGTTCGAACGCGCTATTAATCTAATTCGAAAGAAGACGGGCGGTGAATCTCGCCGCCCGTCCGGTTCAATTCTCCGTCTCCCCCTTCGATCCCTTAGCAGAGATGAGCACGCGGTCAACGCGATGCCCGTCCATATCGACGACTTCAAAGTGACGGCCCAATTGGTCGAACTGGTCGCCAATCTTCGGAATTCGCCCCAGCTCGTGCATCACAAATCCGCCGAGCGTATTGTATGCATCCTCCGCCGGTCCGAGATCGTCCACGCGAAGCAACTCCTTCAACTCTCCGATCGACATCAGACCATCCACCAGCATCGATCCGTCCTCACGCTCGACCACGCGGGGCTCAAAATCCTCCTCCGGCTGCGGCAATTCGCCCACGATCGCTTCAAGAAGATCGGTAGCCGTGACAATTCCCATCACATCGCCGTGTTCGCCGACGACGATCGCCACCGGTACCGTTGAGATACGGAACCGTTCGATCAGCCGCAACGCCGGGAAAGCCTCCGGTACGAACAGTGGTTTCTTGATCTTGGAGGCGAGCCGGGCGCTGAGGTCTGAAACTCCCACGAGGTCGCGAGCTTCGATGAAGCCGATCACGCGATCGAGGTCGCCTTTGGCCACTGGATAGCGGGAATACGGATGATGCTGGATGACTTCGAGAGCCGCCGAGATGGGGTGGTCCGCTTCAAGCCATAATACCTTCGACCGTGGAGTCATCAGGTCCGCTACGCGCCGGTCGCCGAGACGAAAGACACCCTCCACCATCTCCCGCTCCTGAGGAAGAAAAACCCCGCTTTTGGTCCCGAGAGCGATCATCGCGCGCACTTCTTCTTCGGTGACACCCTGCTCATGCTTCGGTAGCACCGGCAGGAGCTTTAAGGCCATGTTGGTCGAGAAGCTCAGAAACTTCACGATCGGCGAAGCGATCCGGGACACCATCTGCATCGGCTTGGCGACGAGCGTTGCGATCCGTTCGGGATTGCTGAGCGCAATGCGTTTTGGAACCAGCTCGCCGAGGATCAACGATAAATAGCTGATGACAGCGACGACGAAACCGAAGGCAATCGGTGTGGCGTACGGCCCAATACGAGGCCATCCGGCAATTGACACTGATAATTTTTCAGCGATAGTCGCACCGCCATAAACTCCCGCCAGCGTGCCGACAACCGTAATTCCTACCTGCACCGTTGACAGGAACAGATTCGGATCCTCTGTCAGACGGAGCGCGACCAGTGCGCCCTGGTTACCTTTCTCGCCGAGCTTGGCCAGCCGGACCCGCCGCGCCGAGATGACTGCAATCTCGGACATGGCAAACACTCCATTGCCAACAATCAGAAGGAAGATCAGCAGAATCTCGATGCCCATTTGGTGCGTGCGCTGTCAACAAGCCTATCGCGTATCGCCGAACGGCTCTCCGGGAATGGGTCTTAGAGTACCCCGGAAATTCGGGGCGTTACGCCTTCTGAGGCCGCAGCCGCCCAGGCTCGATCACAAAGGACGCGCGGGTCTCGATGGGGGCGCCGGGACGCGTAACGTACGGAACGACGCGATAGTCAGAACGCCAGCTGGTGGGAGTCACCTCGCAACGGATATAGCCGCGGCGACCGTTGTAGTAACGAATTTGCGGGTTCTGCGGCATCATGTTCGCCGAACGCTCGGTCATCTCGGCACCATCGCCGCCGGAAGAGATCGACGTTGCGACGAACTCCGCGGCGACACACGGAGAATTCACATTCTGCGGCTCGGTATGCAGCTCACCCACCCAGCTGGCATGGACATCGCCGGTCAGCACAACGGCGTTCTTCGTCTTCATCGCCTCAAGTGAGTTGACCAGCCGTTTCCGCGCAAGCGGATACCCGCTCCAGGAATCGAAGTTGAATTTTTCCCCGTCACCCGGATCGAAATCCTGCAGGGTCATCAGGATCTGCTGACCAAAAATGTCCCAGGTGGCTCTCGATGAGGAAAGCCCCTTCTCGAGCCACTGTTCCTGGCCGCTGCCCAGCACCGTCTGCGAGGGGTTGTTCATTTCCGGGCAGGCGTCCTTGACGCCGTCGCCGCAAACCTGGTCTGTCCGGAACTGGCGCGTGTCCAGCATATGCAGGCGTGCCAGATTTCCGAAATCGAGCCGGCGGTAGAGCTGCATGTCGGGGCCTTTTGGAAGGGAGGCGCGGCGCAGAGGCATGTGTTCGTAATAAGCCTGATACGCCCATGCGCGCCGCTTCAAAAATTCTTCGCGCGGCTGGCCTTTTTCCTGAATGTCGTTAACGTAGTTGTTCGAAACTTCGTGATCGTCCCAGGTAGTGACCCAGGCAAAGCGAGCATGAGCTTTCTGAAGCAGCGGGTCGGACTTGTAGAGAGCATGGCGGCCGCGATAATCGGCAAGAGTAAATGTCTCTGCGTGTCCTTCCGGTCTGACGGTGCCGCGATAGCCCTGCTCGTAGATGTAGTCGCCGAGATGCAGCACCACATCGAGATCCTCCTCGGCCATGTGCTGGTAGGCGGTCCAGAGCCCTTGTGTCCATTGCTGGCACGAAGCTACTGCAAATCGCAGTCCGTTCGCAGTCCCGCCGAAGGCCGGGGCTGTGCGGAAGCGTCCCACCGGACTCCGCTCGCCGTCGGCTTCGAACCGGTACCAATACTCGCGCGCTGGCTTCAGTCCGCCTACTTCGACATGAACGGAATGAGCCAGCGAAGGCGCCGCTACCGCCGATCCGTGCTTGGCGATCTTCGAGAATCCTTCGTCTTCGGCGACGGCCCATGCCACCTTGATATTCGCGTTCGGCATGGAGGAATTCGGATCGAGAGGTTTCGGCTCCAGACGAGTCCAAAGAGCGGCTCCGTCGGCCGCGGGTTCGCCTGAGGCAACGCCTAGCGCAAATGGGTAGCCGAGCTTGGGACGGCTCCAAAGGGGTAGCGAATTCGATGCGCCGAGCGCCAGGGCCGTTGCGAACAGTTCACGCCGAGAAATCATCTATCTACAATAATCACTCGGCCGTGTGACGGGAACGTTACGGACCAGCTGACATTTATTGAGAAGCGGGGACGCCCGGCGGAAGCTCAAGGATACGTATGTTGCGAAAGTGAATCTCCGCCCCTTCCGATTCGAGGCACAAATACCCCTTCTTCTTGGTGGAGCGGCTGATGCCGTTTACGAACGTGCCATTGACAGCAAGCTTGATCACACCATCGACAGCCACGACGGTATAGGTGTTCCATTGACCTCTCGGTTTGCAAAGATTCCGGATGGATTTGCTGCGCTCACCGCGAGGATTGTCGGGAACGGTTTTGACGCCGCCCACTCCGAACAACTCGCCGTGGACGTAGGCGATGGGCGGCTCGACCCCATTTTTCGTGTTGAGCTTCACCCAGTCGAGCTCGAGCATTTGGATCTCGACGCCATTGGGCAGGCGGGTTTTCGGATCCGGCTCGGCGGAGCTCCATGCAAAAACGCCGGAGTTGCCGCCGGGTTCGATGTGCATCCACTCGATGTGCAGGATAAAGTTCTCGTACTCCCGGTCGGAGCGCATCACGCCGATCGGGTGGCCGGTGCACCGAAGCAATCCGTTCTTAACAGACCAGGTATCTTTTTCGGTGTTGACGTTGACCCAGCCGTCGAGATTCCTGCCATTGAACAGCTTTCGGAAGCCAGGAGGATCGGCTGCATGGAGAGAGAACGCCGTAAAGGTGGTGAGTAGGAGCGCCCCGGGTAGCTTCACGCTTTCCATGATCCTCGCTCCACCGGGGCGGGTGCAACGAGGATCACCGTCGAAGAAACTAAATCTCGCCGCGGAGAGCGGCTGCGATCTCTTCCCGGATGCGGGCGGCGAAATCGCCATCGCTGACGCGGTCGCTTGTGATCTCTTCCAGCTTGATGCCGGGCCGCGCGGCTCTGTTGGTTGAAAATAGCTCTGCTGCCAGCAGCTCCCGCTGGGAGGCGTCCATATTCTCGAGCAGTTCCCGAATTTTCAGGGTATCCATGTTGTCTCCTTAGCTACGCAGTAGTTGTATCGATTCGATTTCACGAAGTGTTTGTTCGTGTTTTTCGAGCCGCTCGGCGGCCCAGCGGCGGTGATTATCGGCCTGTGCCTCAAGTTCTTCGGCGTGAGCGGTCAGCGCGCCGGAAAGCGTATTGGCAGGGTCGAACGAAATGTGGCCCTCGAATTCGGCAGCTTCGGCCATCAGGCGCGCCGTTTTCTCCATCCGGGAATGCGCTTCCTCGCGAACAGCACGAGCCAGAGACGCCAATTGGTCGCCTGAGGCGCTCAGTTCGACGATTTCCGATTCGGGGAGCATCCGTTCGACGAGGCGCTGGTTGGCGCGTGAAACCAGCCGGTGCTCAGCTTCGAGGTGGCCGAGACCGGCCAGCATCTCTGTGGAGCCGGACTCGATCATAGCCTCTTCGGCGGCCCGCTGCTCGAGCGCCAATTGTTTTCCGAGCTCGCGCATTGTGGCCATCAGTCGGATTTGCGATTGCTTCAATGACGCATGGCGCTCCTTGGCGATATCGAGCGCCTTCTGTGCCGCAACAACTTCCGGTGCTGCGTCTATGCGCGCCAGAATCTCGCGTAGTTGGGCCTGAATGGCCTCACTTCGTTCGGCTGGTCCGCGGAACGTAGTGACTTCGACGGTTTGTGTAGGGGTCCGCATCCGTTGGGGATTTTGGGCGGACCGTTCACCGGATTGCGGCCCTGCTCTAGCTCAACACCAAGAAAACAGGGCAAAAAAAAAGGGCAATCGGGCGTTATCGCGAAGGAGGCGGAGGCGGCTCCGCGGAGGGAGGTTTTTTCTCTTTGTGCGAGGCCTGCTTCACCGGGCTGATCAGGACGTGCGCATTGCGTCCTTCCAGCTTCGGCTGCCCTTCCACTAGTCCATGCTCCTTTAAGTCCTCGGAGAACCGTAGCAGGAGTTTTTTGCCGAGATCGGTGTGCGCAATCTCACGTCCACGGAACTGCACGACTGCTTTCACCCGGTTTCCTTCCTTGAGGAACCGGATTGCGTGATTCTTCTTGAAGTCGTAATCGTGATCGTCGGTGTTCGGGCGGAACTTCAACTCCTTCACCTGAATCACGTGCTGTTTCTTTCTGGCTTCGTTCTGCTTTTTCTTGTTTTCGTATTGCCACTGGCCGTAATCCATGGCTTTCGCCACAGGTGGGTCAGCTGTCGGCGAAACGACGATCAGGTCCAGGCCCATGTCCTTAGCGCGCTGGATCGCTTCGGAAGTCGGCATCACCGCCACACTTCCGTCAGGAAAAATCGCCCGAACTTCGCGCGAGCGGATTGCCTCGTTTACGTTTTCTCGGATTCGAACTCGTGGTCCGCGGTGAGGGTAGTTGCGGGGAGGATACATTCTACAGTAGGCCGCCACGAGGGGCGATCAGAGCGAGATGATAGATTCTCACCATTCCTCAGATGCTAGCAAATCCGCAATCGCCGCAACAAACTTGTTACACTGGCAGCGTTCATGGCGATCAGCAGTGAACTTCTCGAAATTCTCGTTTGTCCCTTCTGCAAGGGCGACTTGGAGCTGAGGCCGGATTCAAGCGGTCTGAAGTGCCTGGCCTGCAAACGCGTATATCCCATCCGCGACGATATCCCGGTAATGTTGATTGACGAAGCAACCATCGAGCTCTGAACTCGAGTCACTCTCCCGCGGATCCCGGATCGGGATAATTCGTCTTCGCTCGCTGGGCGATTCGATTCTCACGACTCCTGCGATTCACCTGCTGAAGCGGTACCGGCCCGATCTGGAAATTGCGGTGGTCACCGAATCACGATTTGTGGAAGTTTATTCAAACAATCCGGACGTGGACCGGATTCTGAGCCCCAATGTATTGAAGATACGGCAGTTCCGCCCGGATTTGCTCATCAATCTGCACGGCGGTACGCGAAGCTTGATGCTTACAGCCTTATCCGGCGCGCGGCGGACAGCCGGATTTGAGCACCATCGTGCTTCCTGGCTGTACGATCGCCGTATCCCGACGGCCCAAGAGATCCTGGGCGTTAGCCGGACAGTCCATACGGCCGAGCATGTCGCTTCGGCACTTTTCTGGCTGGGCGTGCCGCAGTCGGAAATTCCCCGCGCGCGATTGTTCGCAAGTCCATTAAGGCGAGCCGAGCCGTACGCGGTTCTGCATCCGTTTGCAGCCGCCCCGGCGAAGCAATGGCCGCCGGATCGCTTCGTGGAGTTGGCGCGCAAGCTGGATGTGTCGCCGGTGTTTATCGGCTCTTCACAGGACGACTTCACGCCATTTCGAGAGTTTGAGGTTCTTAGGGGCTCGCTTACCGAAACATCCGGGCTGATTGCGGGCGCTTCGCTATTTATCGGAAACGATTCGGGGCCCGCGCACATGGCGGCTGCCCACGGAATTCCCTCGATTGTTTTGTTCGGCACCTCGGATTCGGTGATCTGGGGGCCATGGCGCACCGAGGCCCGCGTTCTCAAGCACCCGGATATTTCACAGATTCGAGTTGAAGAAGTGCAGCGCGCGGTGGATGCGATGGGGGTTCGAGGTTGAAACGCCTTCTCGGCGTAGCGCGGGCTTACTGGCCGGCGCTGATGCTTTCGGTAGTGTTGATGGCTATCGTAGGGGCGGCGCAGGGCGCGATGGCGCTACTGATCAAGCCGATTTTCGATCGTGTTCTGGTTCCTTCTACAGCGGAAGCGCGCGTGCCCCTGTTCGTCATCGAAAAGTTCAATATCGCAATCTACCTCGATAGTTTCTTCCCTCCGGCGATCCACAACGTCTGGACGATGGTGGCGCTCGGAATCCTATCGGTGTTTCTGATCAAAGGTCTGGCGGATTACGGCGCCAACTATCTGATCAATTTTGTCGGACTGGGCGCGGTGACCGACCTGCGGCAGCGTGTATTTGATCACGTACTCCGGCAGGACTCGCGATTTTTCGAGCTGAACGCCACCGGGCGCCTGATGTCGTCGATCATGAACGACATCGAGAAAATTCAGGTGGCCACATCGCACATGCTGGCCGATTGGCTGCGGCAGAGTTTTTCGGCTCTGTTCCTGCTGCTGGTTCTGTTGCAGCACGATTGGAAGCTGGCGGTAGTGAGTCTGACGCTGTTTCCGTTTGTTCTTGTGCCGACAGCACGGATCGGCAGGCGGTTGCGCCGCACCACGCGCACCGCGCAAGACCGCGCGGCGGAGCTGAATCAAACGCTGCAGGAGGCGCTGGCCGGCCACCAGGTAGTGAAGGCTTTCAATGCCGAATCGATCGAGTCGGAGAAGTTTCGCTATGTAGCCCGCCGCTTGCGTTTATCCAGCCTGCGCTACGTTGCACAGCAGGCGCTTTCGTCTCCGCTGATCGAGTTCTTCGGGGCGGTGACGATCGTCATTCTCCTCACCTACGCGCGCGAACAGATTAAGGAAGGCGCGATGACGGCCGGCGAGTTCACGAGCTTTGTCATCGCCCTGCTGATGCTTTATGAGCCTGTGAAGCGGCTGACCGGGATCTACAACATCTTCCAGCAAGCGGTAGGGGCGTCGCAGAAGGTGTTCGAGTACCTGGATCAGCGGTGCGAAGTGGAAGACCAGCCAGGCGCCCGCGATCTGCCGCGGTTTCGCGAGTCGATTGTCTTCGATCATGTTTGGTTCCGGTATCCGGAGGCATCGTCGGATGCGCTTCAGGATTTCTGCCTGAGAATCAACGCCGGAGAGGTGGTGGCGTTGGTAGGTTCGAGCGGTTCCGGAAAGACAACCACGGCGAACCTCGTACCGCGTTTTCGCGACGTTACGGCGGGGCGTCTTTTAATCGACGGCGTCGATGTGCGCGACTACAAGCTGGGACAGCTTCGCCGGCAGATCGGGATCGTGGCGCAGGACACGTTCCTGTTCGACGACACGATCGGGAACAACATCCGGTACGGCCGTGCCTCGGCAACGTTCGACGAGGTGAAGGCTGCTGCGCGCGCCGCGTTCGCGGACGAGTTCATCGACCGGCTGTCTCATGGTTATGAGACTCATGTCGGCGAGCGGGGTCTAAAGCTTTCGGGTGGCCAGCGCCAGCGTCTGGCGATCGCGAGAGCGATTCTCCGCGACGCGCCGATTCTCATCCTCGACGAAGCGACATCTCATCTCGATACCGAGTCTGAGATGCTGGTGCAGAGCGCGCTCCAGAATTTGATACATGGCCGCACCGTCATGGTGATTGCGCACAGGCTTTCCACCATTCGCAGGGCCGACAAGATCGTGGTCCTCGATCGCGGACGGGTGACGGAAATCGGTACGCACGGTGAACTGGTAGTGGGCGGGGGCATCTACCAGCGCCTGCATGAACTGCAGTACCTGGAAGTCGAGGCGGAATGAGCGGCAGCAACGGAGTGCGTTCTATGACCGGGTATGCGCGAACCAAGCGCGCCACTACGGCCGGCGATGTGGTGTTCGCCCTGAAAAGCGTCAATCATCGCGGGCTGGATCTCCATTTTTCAATCTCGCCGGCGCTCGAAGTGTTCGAGCCCGTCCTGCGTTCGATCGTGAAGAGGAACGTGAATCGCGGGCATGTGGAGCTGCGAGTGTCGATCGAGCGCATTCGAAATAGCGCGAGCTCGTTCAACCGCGAACTGCTGGACGCGTATCTTCAGGCATTCCATGAGGCCGCCGAAGCGCACGGGCTGACCGCTACGCCCGATTTGAACGCGGCGCTTCGCCTTCCCGGAATGATCGTCGAATCGCAGGCGATGGAACCCGACGAATCACTCGAAGGCGAGCTAAAGGCCGGCCTCGAAGAATGCTGTATCGAGCTGAATGCGTTCCGTGCGCGCGAGGGCGCGGAGCTTGCGGCCGATATGCTGCGTAGGCAGGAAAGAATCGCAGAAGCTGCGCACGAGCTCGAACCGCTGCGCGACGGCGCGGTGGCTGCTCTGAGGGCGCGGTTGGAACAGAGACTGGCGGAGATGTCCGTCAAGCTCGATGCGCAACGGCTGACTCAGGAGGTCGCGCTGCTGGCGGACCGGTCGGACATTGCCGAAGAAATTTCGCGTCTCGAAATCCATGCCGGACAGTTGGGCGATTTGCTGCGGGAAGGCGGCGAGATCGGGAAGAAGCTCGATTTTCTACTGCAGGAGATGAACCGGGAGACCAGCACGATGCTGTCTAAGACGGTAAATGCCGGTGAGGCAGGTGCCGCGATTAGCGAGATCGCACTCGGAATCAAGGCGGAAATCGAGAAAATCCGAGAGCAGTCGTTGAACGTGGAATAATCGAAAGTTCCCCTTACGGATGACCACGGTCTTTATCGTTTCCGCGCCTTCCGGCTCCGGCAAGTCTACGCTTGTGACAAAAGTTCTGGCGACGGACCCGCGTCTGGCATTTTCTACGTCTTACACTACCCGTGCGCGTCGAGGCATGGAAAGAGATGGCGAAAGTTATCACTTTGTCAACCGAAAAGAGTTCGAGGAGCGCTTGGCCCGGGGGGAATTTCTGGAGCATGCCAAGGTATTCGGCAACTATTATGGGACGCATCGCAGCGTGCTGGATCACGCTGAGCGCAACGGCAAGGATCTGCTTCTCGACATAGACGTCCAGGGTGCGGGACAATTGAAAGAGCGGATTCCGGAGTCTGTCAGTATTTTTATACTGGCGCCCTCCCGCGCGATTCTTGAGCACCGGCTGCGGTCCCGGTCGGAAGACGCGGAAGAAGTGATTCAGCGGAGATTGAAGGAAGCCGCCGGAGAGATTCGAAACTATCGGGAGTACGACTACATTCTGGTCAATGATGACGTCGAAGAGTCAGTGAGAACGCTGACAGCGATCATCACAGCCGAGCGAGTGCGGAGGACACGGATGGAGAAACGGATCGTCCCGATTTTGAAGACATTTGAGACCGTTGCCGATGAGGAGAAGTTATCGAAATGACTGAAATTCGTGTAAATGCCCTGAACACGATTCCGGATGATCCGGAGATCAGCACGTACCGGTTTATTATTGTGGCGGCAAAGCGTGCTCGCCAACTGCAGGGCGGCGCCCGCAGCTTTCTTCCCACCACATCGAAAAAGCCCACCATTGCCGCGATGGAAGAAACACGCCGCGGACTGGTGAAGTACGACGATCCGTTCCGCGTCGACGAGGCTGTCGAACCGTCGCTGTAAGCTATTTCCATGAACGTAGCGCTGGGGGTAGGCGGCGGAATTGCCGCCTATAAAGCTGCCGAGGTTGCGCGCGGGCTGATGGAGCGCGGGTTCGCCGTGCAGGTACTGATGACTGAGGCGGCCCAGCAGTTTGTCCAGCCCCTGACGTTCGCGGCCCTGACCGGCCGGAAGGTGATTACGAGCCTGTTCTCGGGTGGCTCCGCCGAGGAAACACTGTCGAGCGCAGTGGAGCACATTGCCGTTGCTCAGGAGAATCAGTTTCTGGTGATCGCGCCCGCGACGGCCGGTCTTATCGCCAAGCTGGCGCATGGCCACGCGGATGATTTCCTGACTACCACCTACCTCGCATTTACTGGCGCGGTCGTGATCGCTCCGGCAATGAACTCGAACATGTGGCAACACCCGGCGACCGCGGCAAACATCGAGATTCTCCGGAAGCGAGGCAATGTAATTATCGAGCCCGAAGAGGGCATTCTGGCTTGTGGAACGACGGGTCCCGGCAGGCTGGCTGAACCCCAGCAAATCATCGAGCAGGTTTTGCGGCTCTCGATCCGGCGCCAGGATCTTGAAGGCGAGACCGTTCTGGTGACGGCCGGCCCGACGCAGGAGCCGTTGGATCCGGTGCGCTACATCAGCAATCGATCGAGCGGAAAGATGGGCTACGCGCTGGCGGAGGCGGCGGCGGCACGCGGTGCTGACGTGGTTCTTGTGTCCGGCCCGGTGAGCCTGA